>DAIQOU010000512.1:0-3762 GCA_036787725.1 Bacteroidales bacterium | reverse complement strand
CGTGTGGTATCTTTCGTCCCCTCGCGAGGGAACGAAAGATACCACACGAGCGGACGTATAATGAAAAGGAGCAGGAAAAATAATTTTTACCTTCAGCGAAGACAAGCCGAAGGTAAAAGGATCTTAGGTTTATGCAACAACAGATAAAAGCTTGGTTTAAGCCGGTTAATTTTCTTTATCCGTGACTATTTCATACTTTCCCGCCGGCAATACATATACTTCTTTTCCGTTTTTCCGGCCTGCATCTTTCACCCCTTTAATCGATTTCAGTGCTTTTCCTCCCGTTGTCATTGCGTTCGATTTTTCGGAATTCGAATTTAAATATAAGGTAGCGGAAGTATTGGTCGGAATGGTAAATTGATAATGAATCTTATTCCCTTTTATTTCCCAGCTGCTCTCGATACGACCGTACATGGAATCATAATGTCCTTTGGCAAAAGTCAATTGTCCGGTGGGATCGGGTTGCGGTTGAAGGATGAAATGCTTGAAACCCGGAACATTCTCATCCCGCTCGATCCCCAGCGAATAATTATACATCCAGGCTGCGACAGCGCCGAAAGAATAATGATTGAAAGAATTCATGCGGTTGTTTCCGCCAAATCCGTCCGTGTGAGTATAGGAGTTCAATCGTTCCCAGATGGTGGTAGCCCCTTGTTCTACGGAATATAACCAGGAAGGATATTGGTTTTGCAGCAATAAACGGTAAGCTGCGTCTCCGTGTCCGCAATCCGATAAAGCCTTACTGATCCAAGAAGTGCCTATAAAGCCGGTCATCAGGGAGTAAGGAGGACAGCTGACACCGTTATCGGCCTTATTTTCTCTTTCCAATGTATGAAGCAGGTTGGCAATTACTTTTTCTTTCCTGTCGGGATCAATAATATTAAAAACAAGCGGAAGAACATACGATGTTTGTGTATCGACTAAATTTCCTGTTTTTTTACTATCGAATGCAGAGAAAACGGTTTTCCCCGTTTCCGGCTGAATATAGGTTCGGTTGAAGAATGCCTTTCGTTCATTATAAAGCTTGTTGAACCAACCGGCATCTTCTTTTTTATTCAGGATGGAGGCCATCTTTTGCATGAGTTCCAGATCGTAGATCAGGTAGCATTCCCAAAGAAGCGATTTATCGTTTTTGCCGTCTTCCGGTCCCAACCAGTCGCCTAAATCTCCCCAAGCTCTGTTTTGTACCAACACATTGGTTTCCGGTTCAATGGTTTTTTCCAACAGGTAATGAATATACCGTTTCATGGCATCGTAATGTTCGGTCAGGAGTTGTTTATCCCGGTATTGCAGATAACTTTCCCACGCTACGGTGATTCCGGCGCTGCCCCATAACATCCCTCCGAATCCGACATCCAACGGAGCTACATCGACAAAACGCCCGTCCTCGTGTTGAGTATTCCGCATGGCAAGCATATGTCTGCGGAGGAATTGAGGTAGTTCGGCCAGGTAGGTGGCCGCTCGTCCGAAGACCGAGATATCGCCGCTCCATCCCATGCGTTCATTTCGCTGCGGGCAATCGGTCGGAATAGATAAGAAATTGCCGTAAGTAGACCACGTGATATTTTTCCATAACTTGTTTACCTTTTCGTCGGATGTTTCATAAGAAGAAGCCAATCCGTCGATGGAACTGAGTACAATTCCTTTGACGCTTTCCGGAGGAAGCGGTTTCTCTATGCCGGTAATCTCTATAAATCGGTAGCCGTGGAATGTAAAACGGGGTTGTATGGTTTCATTGCCGCCTTTGGTAATATAGATATCCTGAGCCATGGCCGCACGAATATTTTCCAACATAACCATTCCGGTATGTCCTTTATATTCGGGCAGATCCGGATATTTAACTTCAGCAAATCGTAAGATGATCGGAGTACCGGGTTGCATTCCCGAAAGGCTGATCCGGGGTACTCCGACCATATTTTGCCCCATATCGTAAACAAAAACTCCCGGGCGCACTTCTTCCATCGAAATAGCAGTCAGTTCATTGATCTTTTTCACTGTTTGTCCGAATTGACCGATGCAAACCATTTCGGAAGAATTATTGAAAACAGTCGGATGAACGTTGTCTTTCAAGGTAATTTCCCGGGCCGGTTTCCAAGCCGATGCATCGTAAGCAGGGGTACTCCATCCTTTTATTAAGGATTCTTTGGAAGCATCGTAGACTTCTCCCTGAAAGAAACTACTGTAGACGATCGGTCCGTTATTGAAATACGACCAGTTTGCCGGATTGCTCACCATGATCTCTTCTTTTCCATCGGAATAAGTGATGACTAATTTGGCGAGCAGTGACTGACGATCTCCAAAAAAGTTCCAGTTATCTCCGGTATAAGTAGCGTTTCCACTCCACCAGCCTTCCGCCAATAGAGCTCCTATGGCATTGGCGCCCGATTGAATATAATCGGTAACATCATATGTTTGATATAATTGTGTCTTATTGTATTGTGTCAATCCGGGATTGAAGTAATCGTCTCCCACACGATTGCCATTTAAATACAGTTCGTAAATACCGCGAGCGGTTACATATAAACGTGCTTTGGCGACCGGTTGACCGGCAGTGCTGAAAACGGTTCGCAGCATGGGCATGGAATTCCGACTGGGGTTGTAGAAGGAGGTAACCTCTTTATCCGGGTTGCCCGAAATCGTCCGTGTTGTTTGAGAAAACAATATATTCCCCGGAGCTCTGAAATTGCCAATTTCCGTAAGGGCAAACGTTGCCTTTTGTTGTTGAGGTACTTTGTATCCGATGTCTCCTGCTACCGGAAAGGCAATAAAGTCTCCTCCTTGTCCCAAGGGATTGAGATTCAATGAAGCCAGTTGTATTTCGTTCTCTTTATCTTTCAGAAAAATCCGGGTTTCTCCAAAGTTAGTAAGGATAGAAAACCGGTGAGTTTCGTATTTATTTTGGTTATTGATTAGTTCCGGCGGGATCGGATAACTTTTGAAAGGGACATCCTTCTTGTCGTTCGGATGATATCCTACCCGAAAGACGTTTAATACTGCACTGTCGCCGGAATGGAGAGGGGTTATATCCAGCTCAATCATTATGTAGGATTCGTTTTCCTTATTTTCAAGGTGGTAAAGATTTTTGTTTTTATCCATCAAGCGGGCATCGTTGGCTCCGTAGATGAAACCGGCCCGGTTGGAATTCGATGATTTGTCCAATTGCAAGACATAATTGATTCTGAAGACGGGCAGGTAATGGGAATAGAAAGGCATGTCTTCGTCGCCTCCGCCAATCCATCGAGCGCCGCTCCAAGCGGGCGAAGAAGGGTCGGGATTCATAAGACCTGTCTCAAACCACGAAGAAGAAGTATGTTGTTTGTTCTGTTGATCCCAAACGGTAAGTTGCCAGTGATAACGGGTTGTTGGTTTCAACGGAGTGCCTTCGTATGAAATAGTTAACGAGTGCCCGTCGTTGACTTTACCCGAATCCCATACCTTTTGAAGGTTTTCATCGGTAACAATGAGTTGATATGCTTTCTGGTAAGCTCCCGGTTGATCTGTTTGCATCTGCCAACTGAAACGCGGCAGTTCCACATCCAATCCTAACGGTGTTTCGGTGTATTCGACTTTGAGGTTTTTTATGACTACATCCTTGTCTGCTGCATCTAACGTGTTTGAATATCCGGTAAATAAAAGTAATATGACTGAAATTTTTATAAGTAGTCTCTTCATCATAACAGATTGTAAATTATAATCGGCAAGCAAATTTAATTATTATAAATAGAATAAATAGCATCAACAATGGGGGTTGAGTTCTTATAA
>DAIQOU010000511.1:0-3767 GCA_036787725.1 Bacteroidales bacterium | reverse complement strand
GTTACGGGGCGTTTTAATTCCGCATCAAAATAATATGTTATTGTAAGTCCTTCGATACTGCCTGTGGACGGTTTCAATCGAGTCAAATCAATGAAAGAAGCACATATAGATGTGTCGGAAAAAGAAAATTCCGGTTGTCCGGCCAATATGATATTCACAAAAGCGGTATGGCTGCATCCGGCGCTATTGGTTCCCGTAATGTAATAAGTACCCTCTTTGACAAATCGGGGATCGTTTACCAATCCCGAACAAACTGCATCCAAACAATATTGTAACGACAGTCCTTCGATACTTCCCGTGACCGGAATCAAAGAAGTTAAATCAGCAGTTGAGTTGCACGTATTTATATCCGAAAATGAAAAATAAGGTTGGTCTGCAAAGATAATATTTATCGTCGCCGTATGGCTGCATCCAAAAAGATTTTTTCCGTGAATATAATAAGTTCCCGGTCCTACATTACCCGGGTCAGGGATAGGTTGTGTTAGTCCGGGATCCAAATAATAGGTAAGTATCAGTCCTCCCAAGCTTCCGGATATCGGCTTCAGATTTGTCAAATCCGTGCGGTTTCCCTCACATATTTTTACATCCGAAAATTCGAAAACGATTTTGTCTCCTTCAATCACAGTCACTGATTCAACATGTGTACATCCGAATTGATCTTCTCCAAGTATATAATAAGTTCCTGCTCCCACCCGGGTCGGATCCGGTACCGGCGTTGTAAGTTGAATATCAAAATAGTAACTCAGTGTCAAATTTGAAATACTTCCTGTTTCGGGCTTTAAAGAGGTCAGGTCGGCCATGGAATTGCAGGTTTGTATATCCGGAAATGTAAACTCGGGATCCGCATTTGTAAGCACTTGAACCGGAGCTGTGTGAGTACATCCGAAGCCATTTTCGCCCCGTATAAAATAAATTCCTTGTCCCACCCGAGTCGGATCCGGAACAGGTAAAGTACAAGCAGCATCCAAATAATAATGGAGGTATAAAGCATGGATACTCCCCGTGGCAGGTTTTAACGCCGTTAAATCTATAGTAAAAGAAGAACATCCGGAGACGCTTGAGAATGTAAAATTAGGTTTGGGATTTACCCATACATTTAAAGAAGTGGTATCGTTGCAATTGATGCAATCTTTGCCTGTAATATAATAAATACCGGCTCCTACACTTTGGGGATTCGGTACGGGCCGGGTGCATGCCGGATCTGAATAAAAGTTGAATGTCAAGCATGCAGAATTGGTATATGAAGGTTTTAATGTTGTTAAATCTACTGTTTGAGGTGCACATAACGATAAATCATCGAATTTGAATTCCGGTTGAGTATTAACCGATATTTTTATCGAATCCGAATGGATACAACTTAAATTGTTTACTCCCAAGATGTAATAAGTTCCTGCTTTTACTCGGTGAGGATCCGGCACTGCCTGTGTATGGTACTTATTTAAATAATAATACAGTGTCAATCCTGCAATGCTGCCTGTTGCCGGAACTAATGTGGTCAAATCTGCAATCGAATCGCATACCGCCAAATCATTAAACGTGAAATGAGGGGCTTCCGTAACCGTTACTTTCAACGGATAAACAATACTTGTTAATCCTCCATCTACTGCCTGAACATAATAGACAGTGGTTCCGGAAGGATAAACCAAAGGAGAAGACAGTAGTCCCGATAAGTTTATCCCGTCAAAGTCAGTATAAAAATTGATATTACTTCCTGAAGGAGAAACATTGGAAATTCCCAACATTAAACTGGTTCCTGTGCCGGAACATACCGTCAGGTTAGATACGGTGAGTGTCGGTCCTGCCAACGGAGCCGGTAACCATTGTGCAAAAAAGGTCGTGGTGTCATTCATCGCGAGAGGGCTTCCATCCCAAATTTGAGAGTCACTCGGCCTTTTCCATCCCATAAAGACTGAATCGGTTCGGGTTGGGTTGGCTACGCCGGGAGGAAGCAGGCTGCTTCCTTTATGGTTGATTTGATAATAATTAAAAACATCTCCCGAAACGGGTTCTTTGGAATAATAGGTTTGTCCGGAATAATTCAGGCTGCTCAAGCCGGACCATTTTCCTCCATTGGCATCAAATTTGGCCCATAGGATTTCGGTGGCTCCAATATCCGGATTGTTTTGATTACGAGTAAATCCCCTTCCGTCTGCCGGCAATGTGGTAGAAACTCCTTGTTTTCCGGCCAATCCGTTGGCATCGGTTCCATCATTCGGCAAAATTGAAATTGTGGGAATGGTGCGATAATAAGTCGGATTAAATCCTGCTTCATTCGGGTTTCCCACTTTCTTATTGTTGAAATTGGAGCCAAATACTAAGTTTGCCGTAGCACTTCCTACTGTATTTTCCAATGTTATACCCGGAGGAAGAGCAGTGCCGTTATCTATACCGAGGTTTCCCCCGTTGTTTGTAATTACAGCAGACAACAAGGCTCTTCCAATATTGGCATGATTATTATGAATTTCATTGGTGTCAAAAATATAGTTCCCCAAAATGATGTTATTCTTCAATATAAAGGTAGGAACCCCCAATGTATTTGCATGAATACCCAAACCGCCTCCTCGTCGGTAAGTACTTGTAGTATAATTTCGTACAATGGTATTGCTTTTTAAAGTTACGACAGATGTGACGGATGCTTGTATCGCCCCCCCGGCGGTTGCGACGTTGAGACCGCTTGCGGTAGCGGGATTAACATCTTCTGCACAATTTTCGAACATCGTACAATTAACAATTAGGTTGGAAGCTCCCGGAGCATGATTTTCAATGAAGACGGCTCCGCCATCATCAGCTGCCCGATTCCTATAAAAAGTGGAATTACTCAATTCAAAAATTACACCGGCAGCTCCGTACACAGAGACGGCCCCTCCATCTGCATTACCTGTAGGGGTCGTGGTTTTATTCCCTTCAAAATAACATTCATCAATTATTAGCGAACAATTATTTCCGTTGTGAGATGAAATAGCTCCTCCCCGCGTAGCCGATCGGTTCTCTAAAAAAACAGAACGTTTTATATTAATGGTTCCGGAGTGAGAATTTACTCCGATTGCTCCTCCCGAATAACCCGACCAATCGGAAACATTGCCTGTAAACGTACAATAAGCAATGTTCATATCACCCGTACCTGTTATGGCAGCCCCGTGTCCCCCTGTATAATTGTTTTCAAATGTCGAGTTTACGATGTCCACATTTCCGGAAGCGGATAATGCCGATCCGTTAATGGAAGAAAAAAGGACATTCTCGAATTTGTAAGGAAGTGCATAGCCGGCATCAATATTAATTCCTCCTCCCGAAGCACCTCCGTTTCCGGTTGATATGTCAATGCTTGTTCTTAATCCTTTGAATATAATATTCTTGAATGTAATTATTCCTCCCGTGGCACTAGTGCTTTTGGAGATATTGAAATGACGTTTTCCCGGTGCACAGGTTAATTCGATTGATGTTCCATCCGTTTTTTCGCCATCAATTACAATATCATATTCATGAGTAATGGCAGTCGTTGAAATAATATCGGGAAGTGTTGCGGGAAATCCGGGACCGAATTTAATCGTAATATCTCCCGAAGCATTTGTAATTTCTGTCTGTAACTGTGATATTGAATTGACATATACCTGTGCCTCAACAGAAAGGAGATACGAAACCATAAAAAAACAAAGGAAGATGTACTTTGCCATTTTAATTTTTTGATCTTATTATATAAATAATACTGTATGGATATGTTGTAAACTTGTAAAAATATCTAAAAATAGTAATAATTGAAATAATATATA
>DAIQOU010000068.1:6633-14040 GCA_036787725.1 Bacteroidales bacterium | reverse complement strand
TGCCGAGAACGGTTCATATTAATCGGATGACCGGGGGGAAACATGTGCCCCCCGGCTCTTTTCGATACGAAACCTCCAATTCGTAACTTATTCAAAGAACGCTCAGCCTTTTGAGGCAGCCTCTTTTCTTTTTCGATGATTAAATGATTTTACTCACTTCCTCTACGGACTTACGAACGAATGGTCTGTCTCGTTCTGTGGTTTCCGGATAACCGATGGGAGTGATGGCTACCGGTATATGGTGTTCGGGCAAATTCAATAAACCGGTCAACTTTACCGGATCGAAAGCACAGATCCAACAAGTTCCCAAGCCCCGGTCGGCGGCGGCAAGACAAATATGCTCAAATGTAATGGCTACATCTATATCCACATGATCTTTTTTGTCAAAACTGCGTTTCCAGGATTGGGTTTTATCTCCGCAGGCCACAATATAAACAGGTGCCGGATAAGAAGAAAACCATTTTCCTCCATAACTCTCATACAACACTTGTTTGGCTTCCGGACTTTTTATAATATAAAAATACCAAGGTTGAAAGTTGGCTGCTGAAGGTGCCAACCGGGCACATTCCATGATATAATCTAATTTTTCTTGTTCTACTTCTTTGGAGAGATACTTTCGTACCGAACTCCTTGCTTTTACCAATTCTAAAAAATTCATTGCTAATATTTCTAAAAGTTTCGGGTAAATTACGTATTATTTATTAAAACACCAACTCTTTGTGTTAAAGTGTATCCGGCTCAATTTTACATAAAGTGTTTTTCGTAACTTTATCCGACTATATTAATTAGGATTCAAATGATCAGAGATTTTGCAGCTATTGATTTCGAGACAGCCAATGAAGAACCTGCCAGTGTATGCAGTGTGGGATTGGTAGTGGTTAGGAACGGAGAAATTACAGACCGTTTTTACAGTCTCATCCAACCGGAACCAAACTATTATTCTGCTTTTAACAGCAACATTCACGGATTGACCTATGAAGATACGGTAGACGCTCCTGTTTTTTCTCAGGTATGGAGTCAAATAGAACCGTTGATTGAAGGGTTACCATTGGTTGCTCACAATAAAGGATTCGACGAAAATTGTTTGAAGACGGTCTTTCGTGTATATCAAATGGACTATCCCGATTATGTGTTTTATTGCACTTTATTGGAATCCCGTCGTCAATTGCCTTATTTACCCAATCATCGATTACCTACAGTGGCAGAATTTTGCGGATATATTTTGGAAGACCACCACAATGCGTTGGCCGATGCGGAAGCATGTGCCGAAATCGCGTTGCAATTGCTGTAAAAAGAGGTGTGCGCGTATTTGTGAAATATATATGTTAACCTTTATTTCGTTGAGCTATATCGGCTGCAGCAGTAAAAAGGATATCGGTGGAAGAATTCAAAGCCGTTTCCATGGAATCTTGCACTACACTGATTGTCATTCCGATGCCGACTACCATCATGGCTGTATCAGCAGGAATTTGAAAAAGATTACAGGCTACCGGAATCAACAATAAGGATCCTCCCGGGACACCGGAAGCCCCACATGCTCCCAAAGCGGCAACTACGCTCAATAAAAGAGCAGTGAACGGATGAACTTCAATACCCAACGTGTGAACGGTCGCCAGAGTAAGGACTGTAATGGTTACAGCTGCTCCTTCCATATTAATGGTGGCTCCCAACGGAATGGTAACCGAATAAGTATCTTCATCCAAGTTCAGCTTTTTGGCAAGAGCCAGATTCACGGGGACATTGGCGGCCGAACTGCGGGTGAAAAATGCGGTGATTCCGCTTTCTTTCAAACAGGTAAATACTAAGGGATAAGGATTTTTTCGTATTTTCAAAAAAACAATGAGGGGATTCATTAATAAAGCAATAAACAGCATGGTACCCGCTAATACCAATACGATCCGGAGGTACTCTGTTAATGTTCCCACTCCGGTTTCGGCTACCGTGGAAGCGACCAACCCGAAGATGCCTACCGGTGCAAAACGAATAATAATCCGGATTATAAAGATCATCGCTCCGGAAAGGTCATTGAAAATGGTTTTTGTTTGAGGAGAAGCTTTTCTCAATGCAATCCCGATTCCTACCGACCAGGTGAGGATCCCGATAAAGTTGGCGTTCATTAATGCATTTACCGGATTATCTGCCATTTTAAATAAAATATCGCCCAATACTTCTCCGATTCCGGCCGGAGGTTGGATATCCGGAATATCTTCTGCCTTAAGAGTGAGGGTGGAAGGGAATAAAAAACTGAATACAACTGCTGTTACTGCCGACAGGAATGTTCCCGATAAATACAATATCAATACTGATTTAATATTCGTTTTATGACCGCTCCGATGATTGGCAATAGAAGAAATGATCAACAGGAAAACCAGTACGGGAGCTGCAGCTTTTAAGGCGGAAAGAAACAATTTCCCAAGAAAATATACAGAACCTGCTCCTTCAGGATAGAAGATGCCCAAAGCAATTCCCAAACATAATCCGATTACAATTTGAAGTACTAAGTTTCCGTTTAATATGAAATTTTTCAGGTTCATTCCGGTCTGTCGATTATGATTTTCAAAGGGAATGTAAAAGTAAGCTTTTTAAGATAGCTTTTTGTTATTGGATAAAGAATTTCTTATAATTTATTCGAGACGCCTTACGGATGCATAATGTCCGTTCGGTCATGGAACTCTAATCCGTATAATTCCTTATGGCGGGTGTACTTATTGGCCTGTAGATTTCACGGTTACTGCTTTTCCTCTCTTGGGTTCGTCCCTTAGTCCTTCGCGCTTTGTCCCTTTCGCGCTTTTATAAACCGATTCAAGAAGGGAATCTTTTGGAGAGGCAAATCCCGCTTAATCAATACAAACCCGTAAATACACAGCAGGAATGTGCGAAAGGCCAATCGAAGATAAAGGTTGTCAATGGATATTCCTTCTGCCAATCCGTACAGCACCACTGTAAGTCCGAAATAGATACCGATGGTTTTCAGATCGTAGGCAATCGGAAAACGTTTTTGACCCATAAAATAAGAAAGGAACATCATAATCAAATTACTTATAAAAGTAGCCCAGGCACATGCCATATATCCGTAAACGGGAATGAAGGCGATATTTATGGCAAGGGTAATAAAACATCCTATCCCGGAAAAAATGGCGCCCCACTTGGTTTGGTCGGTTAGTTTATACCATAAAGACAGATTAAAATAGATCCCGAAAAACAGTTCTCCGGCCATCACAATCGGAACAACCGGTAATCCTTCAAAGTAAGTAGGTTTTATAAAATACTTCAGGATATCCATATAACAGGTGATACCCAAAAAGATGAAGAGCCCCAGCAAAATAAAATATTTCATCGCATCGGCATACGATTTTTTATTGTCTTCTCCTTTGTTTTTGGCAAAAATAAACGGCTCGTAAGCATAACGAAAGGCTTGGGTGAACATCACCATTACCACTGCAATCTTAAAACAAGCTCCGTAAATACCCAATTGATTCATGGCATCTTCCTTGTCCGGATACACGAGAGGAAATAAGATCTTATCTGCTGTCTGATTTAAGATGCCTGCGATCCCGAGTATTAATAACGGGAACGAGTAACGAAGCATCTTTTTCAGTAATGCCGTATCCAATTTATATTTGAATCCCGTGATCTCGGGCAACAGGCAACAGGTTTGAATAAAAGTAGCCAACAGATTGGATAACAAGATATACTTTACTCCCGATCCGGGTTCGTAAAACCAATCGACCAAACCGGGTCGGTTTTCGTACAGTTCCGGGCAAAGCAACAGAAAGAAGCAACAAAAGGCAATATACAGAATGATAAACAGTATTTTTAAGGCTGCAAATTTAAGCGGACGTTGTTTATACCGTAAATAAGCAAAGGGAATAGAACTGAATGCATCCATCGATAATACCAGAATCATCATATAAATATACGATGAAGGAATATCCGGAGCAGTAAACCGGGCAATAGGATCCAAAAATAAAGTAGAAATCAGCAGAAAAAGAAACACTACGGATCCTACAGCGATCAAGGTAGTTGAATATACTGTAGTCGGGTTGTATTCATCCTTTTTGTTGATGAAACGAAATAATCCGGTTTCCATCCCAAACGTGAGGATGACGATGACCAAAGCAACATACGCATACAGATTGGTAATAATTCCATATTCTCCCGTTGTTGCCAGATTGTAAGTAAAAAGCGGAGTCAGAAACCAGTTCAGCGTTTTTCCGATGATACTGCTGATCCCGTAGAGCGCCGTGTCTTTTGCCAATGATTTTATTCCGGCCATAAAATTCCGATTAAAATAGGTAACCTTGTGTATCCCGTCGACGTCTTCCCAGATGTTGGTAGGCGAGTTCTGTCACTTCTCTTCCTCTGGGTGTTCTTTTTAGAAATCCTTCTTTGATAAGGAAAGGTTCATATACCTCCTCGATCGTTCCGGCATCTTCTCCCAATGCGGTAGCAATCGTGGTTAATCCGACCGGCCCCCCTCCGAATTTATCGATAATGGTACATAATATTTTGTTATCGATTTCATCCAATCCGTATCGATCGATATTGAGTGCCTCCAACGCATAACAAGCAATCTCTTTATCAATTTCTCCGTTGCCTTTCACTTGTGCGAAATCCCGTACCCTCCGAAGTAAAGCGTTACAAATACGGGGAGTTCCGCGACTCCGGGAAGCAATTTCCAATGCTGCGGATTCGCTGCAAGGTACATCCAAAATACCGGCCGAACGAATTACAATACCCGCTAAAGTGTCTGTATCGTAATATTCCAAATGTAAATTGATTCCGAAACGAGCACGTAGGGGAGAGGTCAGTAATCCGCTGCGGGTAGTGGCTCCGACCAATGTAAATGGTTCCAGGTCGATTTGAATGGAACGAGCACTTGGTCCTTTATCGATCATGATGTCGATGCGATAATCTTCCATGGCAGAATAAAGATATTCTTCCACTACCGGACTTAATCGATGGATTTCATCGATGAAAAGGACATCATTCCGGTCGAGTGAAGTCAGGATTCCGGCCAGGTCACCCGGTTTATCCAAGACCGGTCCGGAAGTAATTTTGAAACCTACTCCCAATTCATTGGCAATGATGTTGGACAGAGTCGTTTTGCCTAATCCCGGAGGGCCATGGAGCAGCACATGATCGAGTGCTTCTTTCCGCATGTGCGCAGCCAGTACAAAAACGCTCAGGTTCTCTACCAGTTTCTCTTGTCCGTTGAAGCTTTTGAAAGAGAGAGGACGCAATGCATTTTCAAATTCTTTTTCTTTATCTGTCACTTTCTGAGACCGGATGTTATAATTTTCTTCCATGATCATTCCTTAATTCCATAAGCTAAATCGCCGGCATCTCCCAAGCCGGGTACAATATAAGCACTTTCATTCAATCCCGGATCTATTGCTGCTGTCCATACCGTTGTTTTTTCCGGAGGGAATGAAGTACATACTTTATCTATTCCCGGTTGTGAAGCAATGGCGCTTGCGATATGAATAGTACCGGGTTCTCCTCTTTTTTCAACCAATGCCCGATAAGCTAATGTCAATGATTTTCCGCTGGCCAGCATCGGATCGACCAGAAGTAATGTTTTTCCTGTTATATAGGGAGAAGATAAATAACCCGTTATGATCTCAAAATCGGTATGATCTTTATTGTATTGTCTGTAGGCAGAGATAAATGCATTTTCGGCACGATCAAAATAATTCAGGAATCCTTGGTGAAAGGGCAGGCCGGCTCTCAATACTGTAGCCAATACAATCCGGTCTTCATACAGCCGGGCCGATGTGTTTCCTAAAGGAGTTTGAACAGGCCGAGGGGTGTAGATTAATGTCCGGCTTATTTCGTATGAGATGATTTCCCCGATCCGTTCCAAGTTTCTTCGAAAGCGTAAGCTGTCATGCTGTATGGATATATCCCGCAATTCGGCTACGAAATGATTTAATATGCTGTTCTTCTCCGAGAGGTTGTGAATAGTCATCGTTTGTAATGATTAGGATGCAAAGTTAGTATAAAAGCACGAAGGTGCGAAAGAATAAAAAGGGGAAAGCACGAAGGCGCGAAAGGTTAAAGGAAAAAGAATATACGTTTTTATTCTTTTTGAGACTTCATCCCTTCGCGCCTTCGCGCTTTTTCACATTCTCCCCTTTACATTTGAAGAATAATTTTTCCTCCTTTATTAATAAGCGTTTTCCATGCTTCTGAGGCTTCCTTTAATGGAAAGACTTGAGAAACAGAAAATTTTAATTTCCCGTCGTTGAACATATCGGTAATATTCATTAATATGTCGGCAGAGGGTTTGACTACCATTCCAATGGTTTCAATAGGATATTTTTTTGCTTCTTCTTCCGAAACGATTCCGACAGTACTGACCAATCGGCCTCCTGCTCTAATGATACCGTAAGATTTTGTTTGCGTTTCTCCTCCGACCAAATCAATAATCAAGTCCATTCCTTGAGCCAATTGAGTAAAGTCTTCATTTTTATAGTCGATTGTCACGTCTGCCCCCAATTCTTTTAAATAAGCTTTATCCTGTTGAGCGCAGGTACCGTATACTTTTGCCCCTTCATCATGAGCAAATTGTACGGCATAAGCACCTACGGCACCGGCAGCACCGTGAATCAGCACTTTTTGTCCCGGTTGTATTTCTCCATGTGTATGCACTGCTTCCCAAGCTGTTTGAGCTACATGCGGAACAGAAGCGGCTTCCGTTAAGGAAAGGTGTTCCGGTTTTTTGTTTATTTGTTTTGGAGAAGAAACTATATATTCGGCATAAGAACCGCCTCCGAAGCAGTTACCGTACACTTCGTCTCCTTTTTTATATCCCGATACGTTAGATCCTACAGCTTCTATGATTCCGGAAAAATCTTGTCCCGGTGTCCACGGAAAATTGAGAGGATGTTTGCTTGCCATGGCCCCCGAAGCTGTCTTCAGGTCTAAGTGATTCACGGAAGCAGCATGGATTTTTATTAATACCTCTTCTTCATTGGGTTGAGGAGTGGAAGCTTCTTCGTATCTTAATGCTTCCCAAGAACCGTAATCATGTATTCTTACTGTTTTCATATCTTATTTTTTATATTAAAGTTGCCCGGAACGAAGTAGGAAAAACAATCATTTCGGGATGTAAATCGCCGGTTGGTAGTTCCTGATTCATTGCCTATTTTATTCTATTTTCTTTATCTCTTCAGGATTCGTCGTTGTCGGTTGTAAGGAATGCCCGATCATTCTTTATCCCCTTCCGCCGATTTGTTGTAAACGTTTTTTTATTATCCCTATCCCTAATTTTTAAAGGATTAAACATAATCCAAATTAAACGTAGAGACTAAATGTATTGTTCAATGGTGGAAGGTTAAAACCGGTCACTTTCCCGTACTTCCGGTGGTGAAGCATAAAGGAATTCGACCTCGGACTTGGAGA
>DAIQOU010000068.1:0-6533 GCA_036787725.1 Bacteroidales bacterium | reverse complement strand
CTTTCCCGTACTTCCGGTGGTGAAGCATAAAGGAATTCGACCTCGGACTTGGAGATCGGGTCTTGCCATACCCGGATCAGAGATCCTGCTGATTCCGCTTCCTTACCCCTTTCATCCTTTTGTGCCTTCCTCTTTCCCCTTTTGCGAGTCAATTATTAATTTCAGTATCTTTGTAAGAAAGACCATGCAAACTTTTTTCCGTCAAAATAAGATAAAATTAATCTCCCTTGCCGAAATCATTATCGGATTAATTCTGCTTGTGCTTGAGATTCGTGATTTTATGATTTTGCCCACTGTTCAGGAAGCTGAAGATCAATATGGGGGGCCGGTACTTTTATTTAAGTATAAGGAAAATACATACAGTCAACTTTTTTTATGGACAATGCTCTTATTGACAGGAATAAGCTATTGGATCAATAAACGAATTTATTGGGTTCTTAATCAAGCATTTCCTCTTTTTCTCTTATTTGTTATTTTGGAGTCGTCTTATCTTTATTCCTTTCGATCGGGAGAACGTTGGACTGTTTATATTATTCCTTGTTTACTATTGTTATTATTTATTTGGATTGAAATAAAAATAGTAAAACAAAAAAATATAGCATTGGGAGGAGTAGACCGTAAAGGGAATTTTTATGGTATACTATCCGGTTTGATTTGCTGTTGCATTTATTTCTTGTTACTGTAAAGTCTGAAAGCGTGAAAGAAATGACAATAACCGTCATCCTTTCGTGCCTTCCTCCTTTCGCGCTTTCTTCAATGAGATACAAATTTCAGCCCTACTACCGAAATAATAAGAGTGGAAATAAAAAAGATACGTCCGAAATCAGCGGGTTCATTAAATACAAAAATACCCATTAATGCGGTGCCTACCGCGCCGATTCCGGTCCAAGTGGCATAAGCTGTACCGAGGGGAATGGTTTTGGTAGCTTCTACGAGTAAAAACATGCTGATGGCAAGACAGATGAAAAAACCGATATACCACCCGTACACTGCCGTATCGGTAGCTTCTTTTACTTTTCCCAAACAAAAGGTAAATCCGACTTCAAAACAACCTGCTATAACTAATAAAATCCAGTTCATAACCTTTACAATCTTTATTATAATGACTGCAAAGATGATCAAATCCCGCGGGTTTTCTTTTTACAAATGATAAATAATGAGTTATATTTTCGTTTCCATTGATTTGATATAACCGGCTGAGAAATAAAATTTAATCGAAGTTAAGCATTTGAGAATTTGATCTTACGCACGGGGGAAAGGTATTTTATTGTTTATACGGAACTATACCGCGTGAGGGTAGGTATACTTCATTGTGATACGAACCGAAGAGATCCTGCAACGTTTTCGGATCTCCCTCAAACAATACCTCATAGGTTTTATGTGTCCGGGCAGGGATGTCATAAACATCAATCCGGAACAGCAAGACATCAAAATAAGAGAACCCGACCATGATGAATACATCGTTGCCTTTCCAGAAAATGTCTTCTACTCGCACTGAAGGACCGTTATATACAAGGCAGTTCTTGATTTTTTTCCGTCGATCGACCAGGTATAATTGTTGATCGACGTCATACATTCCCGTATCATACCACATGTCGTCTCGGATCTCAATGTCTATCATCATATCCACATAGCGTTGCTTGTTGGGTGAATAAGACATTTGCACCAATGACCGGGAGTCGTCTTTGGGCCCGAATTTCCAATAATAAGGGTCGTCTGTTGAGTCTCGCTGACAAGTAATGCAGATGCCTTCGATCACTCCTGCCTGTCGAGCCTGCGAAAGATCAATGCTGTAAAAATCGAGCCACTTTTGGATAACGGGCTGAATATAAGCCTTCTCTTTCCCGGTGATCGGAGATTCGTCCCGCTGTTGCCGGAACAATTGTTGTGCCTCTGCCCGTTTGTACTCCCAACGGATCGAATCGCGAGTGTTTCTTATCTTTAATTCCTCCTGTCGGATCGAATCTTTGACAGCACGAAGCCGTCGCTGTTCCATAAAGGCAGCTTGTCTTTCTTTTGAACCCGGCAGTTCGAAATAATCGAATTTATTGAAGTGGAACCAAACCCGGTCACCCTCTTGATTAATCAAGAATTCCTCTTCAAAACCGAACCAATTCTCCCACAATTGCTCCTCGCCTGCGTCGCCGGAATACACTCTCCTCCCGATCTTCTCATCGAATATGAAGACCTTATAATTGGTTGTCCTGTATAGCCATGAGCCCAATATTTTCTTCAAAATGTCATTGTAGTTATACTCTTCGAGGTAGTAGGAGTATTGCCTGTCGGAAGTATATACTTTTTTTGTGGGACTGTGGGATTGGAATAGCCAAATTATGCAAACAAATAAAGGTAGGACAACCACCGCCACGATAACCGGCCACCGCTTTTTAAGTGTCGGGTATTTCATTTTCAATCTGCTTTTTAGTTAGAAGTTTATTTTACTTCTGATGCGGCTGAGAGATACTTGCGTAATACCCAAGTAGGAAGCAATGATTCCTAGCGGAACCCGTTGCAACAGAAAAGGATAATGTTCAAGGAGTGCTTGGTACCGTTCTGTTGCTGTCAGGAATTGCTGCTCGATCACCCGATTATCCATTCTCATGACTTCCTGTTCTATAAATTTTCGACCGAAATTGGCGATCTCTATGTTTTTTACATACAACTCATCCAATGCTGCAATCCGGATACGATGGAGGAGGCTGTCCTCCAATAATTCAATGGTTTCATAGCTTGGTTTTTTTTCAATGTAATTGCGCATGGAACAAACCACGCTTCCTTCAACTCCGAACCAGAACGTTACATCTGTTCCGTCTCGATTGCTGTAGGCACGAGCAATTCCTTTTTCCAGAAAATAGACATAATAATCCCTTTTTCCGGCATAAGAGAGAATGTATCCCTTGGGATAGCGTACTTGTTCGGTTTCGGAAATCAATTGTTGCAAAGAGGTTTCCGATAAAGGATAAATAGAATTGATAATGGTTTCTAAATTCATTCCGGCATATTATAACAACAAAAGTATCCATTTACGTTGAAAATGCCAAGGGGACGTGTCAAAAGCTCAATCATTCTTTTAACATGCCCCCTTGGACAACGGGTTAAGTCTATTTACTTCAATTCTTTGATACGTATGTTTCGGAATTTAACAGGTGAGCCATGTCCCAAGAAACCGATATGCCCTTTTTTATTAAAGAGTCCCGGATGCTCTTGTTTATCCGGCGTGCCGTTCTTAGTGGCTTCCCGAAGGTTTCCATCCACAATGACGGTGTCGTTCAGGGTTATCTTGATGTCATCTCCGTTTGCAATCACCTCCTGATAGTTCCATTCTCCCGGCGGCTTCAGGTGTCCTCTTTCAGATGCAATGATTCCGTATATCGATCCGTGATATTGATAAGGTTGGAGGTCCTTATATACCGGGGCATCATCATCCAGGATCTGCAATTCCATTCCTACATAGGCGGCATCTCCTTCCATGGGGGTACGTATTCCCAGTCCGTTGTTGGCGCCCGGGGTTAATTGGAATTCAAAACGGAAAATGAAATTCCCGTATTCCTTTTTAGTATAAAGATTGCCTCCGTGCTTATTGGAAGGATGCAGCGAAATACAACCGTCTTCCAATATATAATCCGCAGTATTACCGGTCCATTCGTGCATGTTGGTACCGTCGAACAGCAAGTGATATCCCTCTTTCTTTTCTTCCGGCGAGAGTTTAAATGGTTCGGGTCGCGGCAATTCTTTTACATAAATGTCCCGGTAATATACTTTACTGCCGTGAGCCTGCAACTCCAGTTGTTCTTCCGGAAAGATCGGTTGATTGCGGTCCCAAAAGTTTTCCAGAATGACATTGTCGGTTACCGTTTCTCCATTCAGTTTAACGGTTACACGATCCCCGACCATCTTAATGTAGAAAGTATTCCATTCTCCCAATTTATTATCGGCTACTTTTAAAGGTATCGAAGGATTCTTTTGATTGTTATACAACCCTCCCGATCCGACCTGAGCGCCTACATTCGTACGGGCAGTATCCCAAATTTGTACTTGCGGGGTCCCGCGGAGGTAAATTCCCGCATCGGCTTCCGGTCCTGCCGGATCCAGTTTCCAATCTATATACATTTCAATATCTCCGTAGTTTTTCTCGGAACAAATATTATCATATCCCTTTCCGTCGAAAACCAATAATCCGTTTTCTGCTTTCCAGTCTTTTCTCATTTGTTCGTCGGCCTTTTGTTGAGCTTTTGCCAATTGAGCGGAAGACATCTTTGCTCGCGTGAGGGGATTTCCTACCAATCCTTTCCATCCCGTCAGGTCTTTCCCGTTGAAAAGAGAAATAAATCCTTCTTCTTCCGGCATTTCGGATAAGTGTTTGCGGATGGCTTCTTTTTGGTATGCTGCGTCCGGGTTATCCAAAACAGACATCACTTGGATTAATGACTTTTCTACGTGTGTTCCGGTATATTCTTTATGTTCTAACGCAATATTCATGACTGCATGGGCTGCCGCCTGTTGTAAAGCACGTGTATCCAGAAATTTGCCGGCATATAACAGACCCGGGAAAGTCCCTGTTTTCCCGATCCGTTGCAGGATGGTGTTCTTTTGATCGTTTGTTTTAGCGATTTCCATAGCTTCCCGCAAGCGAATCAATTGATTTTCACCGGTCAAAGAAGGAGCGGAAACCAACTTAATATAGCTATTCAATGCCCGGTCGGCATACTTGGAGGCGGACGGCTCTTTATACAACGCCAATAAATAATCGGGAACCTCGGGGCCGGTACTGATCAATAATGCTTCAAAAGCAGCATCCTTTTCCATGCCGGTTCCGTTCTCCAATCCGTTGACAATAATAGATAATGCCCCCGGATCACCGGTAGCGGGTAACACCGGGTAATAAAGGTATTTTTTTTCCGAACGTTCCATTTGGCGGGTAACTTGTTTAAGGGGGTCGGTTCCGGGCAAGGTCTTTATTACTGCTTGTTGTAATGCCGGAACATATTGCGGGTCGCCGGATTCCAGCAGTTGGAACAACATCGATAAGTCTTTTTCGGAAACCACTTCTTTCAATGCTGCATAAGCCGCAGATTTAACATTGGCAGATCCTTCTTTTAGTTGGGTAAGTACCACATTCAGGTTCGAGAACGATTTCCGACCGGCCAATAATTCCAATCCGGCTATTTTGCCTTCGTCCGAGATAGGGCTCGATAGCGTTTTTACTACTTCCGGAGTTATATCTCCGTTGAAAGTGGCTAATGATTGTCGGCCTAACCCAATGATTTCCTTGTCGGAACTTGTCAGTAAACCGGCCAATACGGGAATGGCTGCCGGGTTTCCCCATGTTGTTAATGTTTCAACTGCTGCCCGACGAGTCATTAAGTTTTCGTTGCCTGCTTCTTTAATCAAGAATGAAAGAAGACTTTGTCCTTTAACCGGAGGAATGGCGGTTATTATTTCCTTTTTACGGGGACAATTTATTTCTTCCGAAAACCAATTGAGAATATCCGCTTTCACTTCGGGTTTAGCTTTTTCCGCCGCAGTGAATACCGCTTTATATACATTTTCTCCGGTATAAGAAGAAACATTGCTTAGTGCTGCATTTCGGTATTCCCGGTTCGGATCTTTCAATGCCGAAATAAGGTTCTTTTCTGCTTTTTGAGGATTAGCTGCAAACATTATTGCCAAAGCAGCTCCTTGAGTAGAGACTACACCCGCTTTTCCTGCTTTTTTCCATAATTCCGTGCTCGCGCTCTCGGCTTCTTTCACCTCACCCGCATTCAACAGATTCCTGATAAGTGAAATATATCCTTCCGTAGCCCCTGTTTTATCCATGGTATATCCGGATTGTTCGGCTTTCGCGGCCAATGTTTTGAGAGAAGCTTTTGTTCCGGTTCGGCTCAACGCATACATCAGGGATTGTTGAAGTTTCGGATCGGTATCATTTAAAAAGGTACTTAATAATTCTTCCGTTCCCGAAACTCGTGCATCTCCGATGGCTTGAATAAGATCTCTTTTTACTGTCGGGTCGGTGGCACTTTGCAATGCTTGCGCCAATGCTTTTCCTGCTTTTTCCGTGCCGATGGCAGCCAAGGCTCGAGAGGCCGGTCCGCATAAAGAAACATCCTGAAGGAAATCGGATAATTTATTGACACATTCATCCTTCCCGGTAATTTCCAATTGTCGAATAATGAAAGCTGCGATCTCTCGGTCGGTTGTTTTGTTCAAGGCATTTACGTAGGCTTGAGAAGTGGTAAGCCGGGCGGTTTCTTCCCCTTGTGCCATTACATAATAAGTAAGACCCGAAAGAGCGTATTCTACGGAAGCATTACTTCCTTTCCCCGGGGCATTCATCATACCGATCAATTGTAATATGCCTTCTTCTCCGGAAGCCATTAGTTCTTTCATCAATTGATTGTATTCAGCCGGTTTAGCGGCCGGCATTTGAGCTGCTACATCAACTGCAATGGTTTTGTTTGTCCTGTTTTGAGGTGATTGGGCCGATAGGATACTTCCGCAAAACAATAAAATTCCTAAAAATAAATATAGTT
>DAIQOU010000510.1:0-3775 GCA_036787725.1 Bacteroidales bacterium | reverse complement strand
AATTCGGGACCGATAGGCATTTTCGATTCGGGCTATGGAGGGCTGACCATTTTGGAAAAGATCAGGGAAAAAATGCCTGAATACAGTTATCTTTATCTGGGAGATAATGCAAGGGCTCCGTATGGTACCCGTTCTTTCGAGGTAGTATATGAATTTACCACACAAGCGGTAGAACAATTATTTAAGGAGGGGTGCCGATTAGTGATATTGGCTTGCAACACAGCTTCGGCCAAAGCATTAAGAAATATTCAGCAAAAAAAGCTCCCTAAAATTGATCCCGGTCGAAGAGTATTAGGTGTAATTCGTCCGTCGGTAGAAATAATCGGCAAACTGACCCGAACACGGCATGTAGGAATCTTAGGAACTCCCGGCACCATCAATTCTCAATCTTATCCTCTCGAACTAAAGAAACTGTATCCCGACATAACAGTAACCGGAGAAGCCTGCCCCATGTGGGTGCCATTGGTGGAAAATTCGGAAGCACAAAAACCCGGGGCCGACTATTTCGTAAAACAACATATCAAGCATATTTTATCGACGGATCCGTTGATTGATACGTTAGTCCTCGCATGTACTCATTATCCGTTATTGGAAAATAAGATCCGGCATTATTTACCGGAAGGTGTTAATTTATTGTGTCAAGGACAATATGTAGCCACCAGTCTTGCAGATTATTTACACCGTCACCCGCAAATAGAAATCAATTGCGAAAAAGGTGCAACATGCCGCTTCCTAACCACCGAATCGGAAGAAAAGTTTGCTGAAATGGCATCGATTTTTCTAAAAGACCAAATCAATGCGGAACATATCAGTTTAGGTTGATTTATGATATCTTCTGCCACAGTCGAATTTATAAAAAAGCACCGGTTTGACGATATTACTCGTTTAGCCTTCCAATATCGTGCTGCAAAAAATATTGATCTTCCGTTTGCTCTCTCTCAAATAGCCGGACGCCGCCTTATCGAACAAAAAATACCTTCTTGGTATCTTATCGAGGACCTGTATTATCCACCCAAACTATCCTTGGAACAATGTTCTTCCGAAGCAACGGCAAAATATAAATCCTCATTGGTATCCGGAAAATGCTTTGTGGATTTAACCGGCGGATGGGGGGTTGATTGCGCCTTTATTTCTCCCCGGTTTGAATCGGCCTTTTATGTAGAAAAACAACCGGAACTGTATAAAATTGCTCGACATAACTTTTCGGTATTGGAATTGAAAAATATCACTCTAAAATGGGAGGACGCCGAATCTTTTATATCTGACATGCCTTTTGCAGATTGTATTTTTGCTGACCCTGCCCGACGTGAAACTTCCGGCAAAAAGGTGGTGTTGATTCAAGATTGTGAACCGAATGTGGTAAAACTGAAATCCCGTTTGCTGGAAAAAGCAGATACAGTAATGATCAAATTGTCTCCGATGCTGGATATTACAGCCGCATTAAAAGAGCTTCCCGAAACATCCGAAATCCATATTGTCAGCAGCGAGAATGAGTGTAAAGAATTATTATTCTTATTGAAAAAGGGAATGGATCATGAACCTCAAATAAAATGCGTCAACCTGAACAAGTCGATCTCTCACTTCTTTTCTTTCTTCAAATCGCAAGAAAAAGAAGTGGAAATAAGTTATACATCCGAATTATCCGAATACATTTACGAACCGAATGCCTCCCTCTTAAAAGCCGGAGCTTACAAAACAATTGCCTCTGTCTTCCAATTAAAAAAACTGCATCGCGACAGCCATCTGTACAGTTCTCATAACCGAATACCCGATTTCCCGGGAAGAAAATTCAAAGTAGAACATGTTTTTTCTTTTAACAAAACGGAATTAAAATCGGGATTGAAAGATATAGAACGGGCACACATAAGTATTAGAAACTTCCCTTCTTCTTCCGATGAGTTAAGAAAAAAATTAAAATTGAAAACAGGAGGGGATATCTACTTATTCGCTACCACATTGGCTAATGAAAAAAAAATACTTATTAAATGCCGAAAATTAGATATGTAAGATTCACTTCTTTAATCGGAAATATACGGAAAGCTGATTTATTTCGTTATAATTATTATATCAAAATGACTAGGACTAAATGAAGAATCACTTCATCATCGTATGTTTGTTTATTTTTTTCTTTGGTGCTTCCGGTTATGCACAAAGAATGTCCCGTATTTCGGGAACGGTTTCTGATCCGGACGGAATCCCAATTGATTTGGCCAATGTCGCCGTGCGGGGAAAAGCCATCGGTGCCTGGACGGATGAAAAAGGATTTTATTCGCTTTCTGTTGAAACAGGCGACTCTTGTACTCTCCTTTTTTCATGTGTAGGATATACTCCTACTCAACGGGTCATTCCCTCTGTAGATGGAGATATGGAAATAAATATCAAAATGAAATCTACAGCAATCGAATTAGGAGAAGTTACGGTTCGCGGACAACGATCCCGGGGAAACACCATGGACATAATCGATGCCGGAATTGCTAAGCTTTCTACGGATGCATCCGGCGGAAACATCGAATCTATAATCATTGCTTATGGCTCCGGAGTATCTTCTACGAATGAATTAAGTTCTCAATATTCGGTTCGGGGAGGAAGTTATGACGAAAATATCGTATATGTTAACGGAATCGAAATATACCGACCGTTATTGATCCGAAGCGGACAACAAGAAGGGTTGAGTTTTATCAATCCGGATATGACGGGATCGGTAGGATTTTCTTCCGGAGGATTTGAAGCTCGTTACGGCGATAAAATGTCTTCCGTTCTGGATATTACTTATAAAACGCCGGAGAGTCTGGAGGGAGCCGTTTCCGGAAGTTTTTTAGGAGGAAACGCTTATATAGGATCTAAATCCGGCAAATTTTCCCAAGTAACCGGACTACGCTATAAAAGAGGTTCCAGTTTGCTAAAGACTTTGGAAACCAAAGGTTCCTATGAACCGACATTTCTGGATTTACAAACTTATATGACTTACAGTTTTACTTCGTCTTTAAAACTGGGAGTATTGGGAAATATTTCCTATAACAAGTATAACTTTTATCCGGAAGATCAAAAAACATCCTTTGGTACCGATCAAAATATTGTTAATTTCAATGTGTATTACGACGGCTCCGAGAAAGATAAGTTTCAAACCGCTTTCGGGGCTGCAACCTTAGATTATTCTTTATCCGATAAGGTTCAATTGGGATTGCAATTATCCGGATTTCAATCAAAAGAACATGAAGCATACGATATTACCAGTGAATATTGGTTAACCTCGGGAGAAGACGATTCTTCCGACCCGTTGGGAACCGGAATCAATCAAATACATGCCCGCAACCGGTTACTCTTAGATGTATTCAATATTACTCATACCGGATCGGTCAATTTTGAAACCAATACTCTTCAATGGGGAATAGGATATCGGAACGAATCCATTAAAGATCGTACCTCTGAATGGGAAAAACGCGATTCTGCCGGATATTCATGGCCTTATGATCAACAAACCGTAAATATGTATTACAGCCTGACGGGACGGAATGATATGAAGTCAAACCGAATATCGGGACATATTCAAGATACTTATAAATTCAGGATATCTCAAGGGTTGTTCTCTTTAATCTTCGGTATACGAGGAAGCTATTGGGACTTTAACAAGGAATTTATTTTCAGTCCCCGGGCTTCTGTCAAATTTATTCCTTCAGCAAATCAGAATCTGGCTTTTCGCTTTGCTACCGGGCTGTATTATCAAGCTCCTTTTTATAAAGAATATCGCAAAATAATAGAGGACGAGCAGGGAAAT
>DAIQOU010000067.1:0-14145 GCA_036787725.1 Bacteroidales bacterium | reverse complement strand
CTTATGATATTGTAAGAAAGAGTTGGTTTGAAAATTCTGTAAATAAGTTCATAAACCATGAAATCTCTTTGCCGGGAACATATATTATCAATAAAACCGTTCGGATGGATCGAAAAAATAAAGAGATAAAATTAATCACAGTGGGAGAACCGGTTTCAGAGGAACTCTTGTCGGAAATCCGTTCGAAATTACCCGACTACGGATTGGAAGGAACCGATCTTATTATACGGGAAGGGGTAAATGCTACGGTAGCCGAAACCAATATCGATGTTCTTAAGAACTTGGTGCTGGAGGATTTTTATCAAAATGCAGAAGCAGCAGCCAAATCACAAGCAGTCCTGATCGATTCGTTAACCCGACAATTGGGAATATATAAAGACTTGAATGATTTGAGTGTTCGGCTGATGCCCGAGTTCAAAATACTGTTTCCGGCAGTCAGGGAAGCTTCTGTCTCCCGTTCTTTGTTGGTAGGAGCAGACAGTATGAAACAAGATACGGTTGCATTGGTCTATTTGAAGACTAAGAAACGCCTGACTCGTTCCGAAACCGCTAAGATGGAAGAATGGATGAAGGTAAAAACCGGATTGAACCAAGTAAAACTGATCGTGGAATAAACGATACTCTCCAGGGATGTATGAGTAGAAATGTAGTAATTAATATGATAAAAATGAAAAAGTTAGTTTGTTGTTTATTTTGTTTGTTTATATTTTTCTCTCTTTCGGCGGATGAAGGGATGTGGATGCTCCATAAGTTGAAAGACGATAATTGGAATCGAATGAGAGAATTGGGATTTGTATTGGCGAAAGAACAATTATATAATGATTCCGGAGCATCCTTGAAAGATGCCGTAGTTCATTTTGATGGCGGTTGCACCGGAGTTACCGTTTCGGGAAAAGGACTGATTTTTACGAATCATCATTGCGGATACGATGCGATTCAATCACAAAGTTCTCCCGAACACGACTACCTGAAAGATGGCTTTATTGCCATGACTCAAGAGGAGGAAATTCCCATTCCGGGAATGTTTATTCGTTATTTGATCCGGACCGAAGACCTTACGCAACAGTTGTTGGATTCGGTAGCCGGGATGGAGAGTGAAGAAGACCGGTTGGAAAAAATAAGAAATATTACCACGGCAATAGAAGATTCTCTTACGGATGACAAGGAGTTTATTGAAGCGTCTGTTTCTTCTTATTACAGTAATAATGCTTATTACCTGAATGTGTATCGTGTATTTACTGATATCAGAATGGTATTGGCTCCTCCTTCTTCCATCGGAAAATTCGGAGGAGATACCGATAATTGGATGTGGCCGCGTCATACCGGGGATTTCAGTATCTTTCGAATTTATGCATCCAAGGACAATAAACCGGCGGAATACAGTGAAGAAAATGTTCCGTACATTCCCGAGTATTTTTCTCCCATTTCTATTAAAGGATATGAAAACAACGATTTTGCCATGACAGTCGGTTATCCCGGAAGAACCAACCGATACCTTTCTTCTTGGGGAATTATGCAACGGGTGAATTACATGAATAAACCCAGGATCGAAGCGCGTGGCATCAAACAGGATATATGGAAAGAAGCGATGCT
Source organism: Bacteroidales bacterium (assembly GCA_036787725.1). Lineage (GTDB taxonomy): Bacteria > Bacteroidota > Bacteroidia > Bacteroidales > Azobacteroidaceae > DAIQOU01. Next base: position 12,552 of record DAIQOU010000067.1, on the reverse strand, counting down.
TTCAACAGATGATATTCGTATAAAGTATGCTTCCAAGTACGCCCGCAGTTCCAATTATTGGAAGAACTCCATTGGAATGAATCGGGGAATAGAACGAATGAGAGTGATTGAACGAAAGCAGGAATTGGAACAAAAGTTTGGCGAATGGGCTTCTTCGGATGAAAAAAGATCCGATTCGTATGGAAACGTGTTAAAAATGATAGAAGATTCTTATAAGGATACCGATGAGATGCAGGAAGCATTGACTTATTTGTTGGAAACGTTGATATCGGGGACAGAGCTTACCCGGCTCACTTTTAAAGCGATGGCATACGATATAACGGAATCCCCGGAGAACCAATTAAAATTCCTGGAAGAAGAGTTACGTCCGACTTACAAAGATTATGTTCCCGAGTTGGATCAAAAAGTATTGGCCGCGATGTTGAGATTGGCAAAACAAAAATTACCCGATATCTTCCTCCCTTATATTTATAAGGAGATAGATAAAAAATATAAAGGGAATTACGAGAAATATGCTGCCGATGTTTTCAAAAAATCGGTAGTACCCCATCTGCACCAATTGGAAGAGGTATTGAAAGATCCCAAGAAAGTGAAAAAGCTGGATAAAGATCCGGCGTATCGGTTGGCTACATCCGTGCGGGAAGCATTCAATGCTACTCTTTTCGGAATAAGGCAGTTTACTGCCGACCAAATAAAAGCGGAACGTTTGTTCTTTGAGGGATTAAGCCGGATGATGCCGGAAAAAAACTTGCCGCCCGATGCTAATTCCACCTTGCGTATGAGTTATGGAAGTATTGCCGGATACGAACCCTATGATGGGGCTTGGTATGATTACTATACTACAGAAAAAGGCCTTTTTGAAAAATACAGAAAAGGGGATGCGGAATTTGATATTCAACCCGAATTGTTGGATTTGTTTGCCGCAAAAGAGTTCGGTAAATATGCCGATAAGAACGGAAATCTCAACTTGTGTTTTATTTCCAATAATGATATAACCGGCGGAAATTCGGGCAGCCCTATTTATGATGCCGAAGGCCGGGTAATCGGATTGGCTTTTGACGGGAATTGGGAGGCCATGAGCGGAGATCTCGTTTTTGAACCGGAAGTGCAGAAAACAATCGGTGTCGATATCCGCTATGTTCTGTTCCTGGTCGAAAAATGGGGGAAATGTGATCGGTTGTTGAAAGAATTGATAATTGCGGAATGATTGGACCGAAAATCATTCATACCGAGAATATTGAAACGAAGGATAGAAGCTGTCTCAAAGAAAAGCGCGAAAGGTTAAGGCGCTAAGGAGGAAGGGAGAAAGCACAAAGGTACAATGAGGTTGTGTCAAAAGATTGGGTATTTCCCGGCTTAGTTACGAGTTGGATGCAATTGCCTCAAAGGGGTAACATGTGCGTAACCGGGGGGAGACTGCGGATGAGGTATCCTTACCGTGGACCGGTAAAGCGCACCCGACCCGCGGTTATGTTATAATACAGCCCCGGTAATCTCTCTGTTACTTAAAATCAATTTGTATTTTATTGTCAGGATCGTTTCCCATGAATAAATAGACAAACCGGGGATCTTCCGGAGTATTAAAATACACCGAGAAGGACAATAAACCTGTTTCCAACGTTGTGGCTTCATATTCTTTCCCATCTTGTGCAGTAATGGTAACATTCACCATTTTTGAATAATCCGCAGACCCGTCGAATGAAAGTGGAATAGTATTGAGACCTTTGCCATATAAGGTTATAAGTGTGTTACCGTTTTTTTTGCCTGCCTTTACATCTATAATGCATATTTCTTCCCTTACACCCGGAAATGTTACCGGTAATTCGGGCCGGGAACTTTTCATATCCGATTCAATTCCCTTTTTGTCAATAAATCCGTCTTTTCCGTCCCGTTCAAATACGGCTAGCCCTTCACTGTTAAGGAAAAAATTCCCCAAGTTGTCATATTTACATGGAATGACTTCTTTGCCGGTTGTATCTATATATCCGATTTTCTTGTTTAATTCCACTCTTGCCAATCCCTCCGAAAAATTGCCGATCTTATCATACAAAGGAGTGACGGGTTTACCGCTTCTGTCCACCAGCCCTTGTTTGTTATTCGTCCTTACTTTTGCCAACCCTTCGGCAGAAAACGTGTCGACATAATCATATAAAGAAGAAACCGTTTGTCCCGTTTTATCAATAAAAAAGTATTTCGAACCTGTTGTTATCAGTGCGATTCCGTTATGAAATTTCGCTGCATTATCATCATAAATCCTACCATAGATCAAAGGAATAACAACGTTACCCTTTTTATCGATATAACCCCATTTCCCGTTTTTCGCTTGTACGGCGGCCAGACCTTCGGAAAATTCTTTTGCTTTTTGATATTTGAATGCTATGATTTTTTTTCCTTCACTATTTACATAACCCCACTTGTCTTTGTTTAGTTTTGGAGCCAATTCAACTTCCTGTGACATCAGGTGGAACGACGACAAAAAACAGCTTAAGGTTATTACGACGCCAACCATTTTATTCTTTATCCGATTCATTTTATACCTCCTTAAAACAAATTATATTATTTCAATATTGCAAGTTTCTCCCTTTTCGGAATCATTTTGTGTTTATACTCTCATCCGGTTGAGTTAAGACCTATCTTTCTTCTCTTCTTTTAACAATCTTATCCTTGATATCATAGGCTTGCGACACGATGGAAGGAGGGACCTCTCCTATGGCTGTAATAATATGGCTTAAGTAATAGTTCCAATCCAACGTGCTGACAATGGACTCTAAGGCGCATTTACGGCATCTGGCCCAACTTCCCATAAGATAAAATTCATTCTTGTTTATAGACCCGCAGCAGGCGTCGCACATACCGCCGAAACCTCTTCCTGTTTGTGCATACAAATAGGCTTCGTGTCGGAAATACATCAACAGATTCAGGAATAGCGGTTTCAACAGTTCGGTTTCCTCTTCGTTCATTTTTTGAGGTTTGTTATCGGTCAGATAATTTTCCAACAGTTGATAAGCTTCTTCTTTAGTAAACCCGGGAATGGAGACTACCGGTCGGAAGGATTCAATAGAAAAGCGAACCTCTTCTTTTGGTATGTTCGTTGTAGTAGTCGGGTCCGGTTTTTGTTCCGGAAGTTGTGCCTTCATTTTTTCGATGATGTGTTCAAGCCCGTTAACCGCAACCACACGGGAATGGTCCTTTACGGCAACCTGAAGATCGCCGTAAGGAGTTTTATAGGTTCGGTATTCCTTGCCTCTTTCAGATGCCGGAACAGCACCGAACATGGCAAAAGCTTCTTCGGCGGTCATGGTGAAATCCGGTTCTCCCAATACAGCCGACAGTTCGGATGCTGTTGTATTAATTCTGATTTTTTCCAAATTGGCAAGCGTGAATCTTTCCTTTGGTCCGTCGGATTTAGGGGTGACAGTGTTTCCCGGCGATTTTTTAACGCTTGTATCTGTGGGGTTCTCTTTGGCAGAGGAATTCCCTGCTTTTGCTTTTGAAGGGTAACATGCTCCTGCCAACACAATACAGGCAATGGGTAGGAGTATATTTATCGAAAAAAGCAACTCCCTCCAATGGTTGATGTAGAAACCGCTGCTTAGTTTATCATAAGAAAGCCATAAAAAATCCAACAAAGAAAATACAATGACAACTAACGCTGTTTTGCGGATAAGGTCTTTGTTTTGTGGAGCATACAGGAGACATCCGGCAAATAAGGCTATCGACAAAAAAAACAGCAAGGCAATTCCGGCAATCAGTCTTCCGGAGGATATATTTATTACATTTAACAAAAAAAACAGACCGGATGAAACCAACAATAATAACAAGGCATTTTTGGTTTTCCCTTTTGTCTCGTGTATCGATACCCCGTCCAACAAGAAAATACCGGCTGTCAATAGCATTATACAGGCAATCAAATCAATTATCAGGCCGAAATTCTGCAACATCTCCAAAAAATACGGTTGGAAAAGGATTGGCAAAAAGCCGGTAATTGCAATGCAAGCCGCTACCGTAAGCGTAATACCTGCATTTTTCAGTTTTTCCCTTTCTCCGAAAATTTCGGGCGAAGATTTCGGATTCTTCCCAAAGCGGTTTTCGGCTTCCCGGCCTTCGGTAATCATCAATATAAATAGCCATATTCCGCCAATCAGCGGAATCAGCCCGATAAATAACGTCCCTCCGCTTTTGCCGATATCATGCAAACGGCGAACGCTTACTGCCAGGCCCGGCAAAGCCATTACCGTAAAATAAATCAAATAAATGGTTGGCAACATCTTTTGTATGTCTTTTCCGGCATTTATGACAACAAGTGTAGCCACTAAACTCCAAGCCCAGAAAAAGAGTAAGTTGAACAGCGTAAACATCCAGTATTCTTTCCGGCGTGCCCGACCGCTGAAATCGGCATAATGTCGAAGAACTTTAATAAACCATTTCATCTTTATTCCTGTTTATATGTTTCTTTTTTATTTGTGCTAAAATGGAGTGTCAGAAGTCCCGGGTGTAACTCGGGGCTAATTGTATTAAAGCCTTCCGGGCTTTTTTCCTTCCTTTCTCACCTTCTCCTTTCTCGCCTTCGTGCCTTCCGGGCTTTCTTCGAGACGAAACTTACAATCCGTAGCTTTCAATAAACCGGATTTTTCTATTCCGGTGGCTGTTATACTCAACGTCGAACCATTGTATTCCAATACGGTAGATTTATCTTTTACCACTTTAAACGATTTGGAAGTAAGTGATTTTCCTTTGTCATCCGTAATTTTCAGGACATAGTTTCCTGTCATCACTTCGTAAGTAAACTGATAACCCGGCTCCAGTACATCCGAATCGGAATCAATGAGATTTCCTTTAGTATCATAGAGATAGAAGGCAACGATATCATTGCTCTTACTGAGGTTTTGAATAACTAAAAATCCGTAACTTTCCTCTTCTTCTCCACCCCCTTCAGAAAGGACAAATACTGTATTGCTGGCAGCTTCCGTTCCCAACATCATAATCGCCACTGCACTCACGAATGTAAGTGAAAGTTTTCCTCCCTTCAGTTGTCCCATGGCCAAGACCGTGTTCGATGTATTGACAAAGGTAATTCTGCCGGTCTTCGAGATATCATATGTTCCTTTGTCATAGGAACCTCCTTTCCCCGGCTCCGATATTGTAAAATAATAATCGGTCGCTGTTATTTCTAATGACAAATTGTATTTTCCCGCAGTAGCTGTCCATGTACCGATAAGGTTTTCTATTTCGTCTTCTCCTGTTTTTTCGTCATCATCATCTTTTGAACAAGAAATCATTCCCAATAAGAGAGTTGCTAAAATATATATAAAACAGATTTTCTTCATAGTAATAATATGTTAGTGTGAGTAATAAAAGGAATCACTTATCAGAATTTATAGCCGGCCGACAGTGTAAAATTTCGGGTCTGTGCTTCATCATTGTTTTTCTGCATAATATTAACCATGCCCACTTCACCGCCCAGGCTAAAGCATAACTTTTTCCATTCCAATCCGACACCTGCGTTCATACCGCAATCAAATTCTTTCAGTGCAATGTCACTGAAAGTATCTTGCTCATTGCTTCCTTGTTTAATCTTTCCGTTTATTCCATAGGCGAAATAGGGACCGGCATAGGCAAGGATTGCCAATTCTTCCGAGAATCGAAATTTGAAAGCGCCGGAAATGGGTAACTGTATGTATCCGGCTGTTACAGTTTGGTCTTTGGGACTTAACTCCAATTTTACCCCTTTCAATGTATATTCCAATCCGGTTAATAAATACCAGTGAGGAGAGAACGCACAGTCCAGTGTTATTCCGGCATGGAAACCCGGTTTTGTTTTGGTATTATCGTAGTCACCGTCTTCCGATCCGACACTACTCAGGTTTAAGCCGGCTTTTAATCCGAAAGTTACCTTTTTCTCCTGAGCATTTACACTTATTACGAACAGGAGAACCGATACGAAAAGAATTGTTCGAGACGTTTTCATAATGATTTTTTTGATTTAATGATTAGTATTAAAGTTTCATTTGTCCACTTCCGTCGCAATCAAGACAACTGCCGGTGTGGTGTTTTTTCCCCGTCTTCATACCGGAGTTTGCCGGTTTGACTTCAAGGTGTAAATATACAGGGGTCGGCAATGCCCGTCAATCCCCTTAAAGGGTGATTCCTTGCCGACTACTCGAAAATCACCCTTTAGGGGGATAGAGAATTATAAAGAAAAAAGATTATTTTTATAAGCTCTAATACATCGAATTATGAAACAAAAATGTTTTCTTTTTTTTCTGGCGGTTTTGACGATACCGGTTTCGTTTCAAGCAAGCAATGCGGACTCGTTGATACATGTGCTCAACACTCAACAATTATCCTTATCCCAACAAATTTCTATTTATGTAAAAATAAGTTTGGTTTACTATGAGCAGGATTATGAAATGCTTTATAACTATTCGAAGACGGGAATGGAACTGGCACATCGAGAAAAAGATTTATCCAATGAGGCTTGGTTTGCTACCTGTGTCGGTAAGTGCTATGATGCATGGATGAAGCCGGACAGCGCTTTAATGTATTATGAAAAATCGGTGAATCTGGCATTGAAATCGGAAGACGTACAACAGATAGTGATTTCATACAATGATATCGCCAATTATTACTCTTTAAGAGGACAAAATACAAAGGCTTTGGAATATTATATGGAAGGACTTTCCTATAGTGAAAAAGCCGGTAATGATTGGCAAAGTATGATTATATTGAGTAATATCGGTGGAATCCATCGTATATTGCTTAATGATAACCGGGCTATTTATTATTTGGAGAAAGCGAAAAAAATAGCAGAGGAAAAGGATTTACCCAACGGGAAAATGTCTGTATATTACGATCTGGGGCGTATTTATTTGGACAAAAAAGAAATAGATAAAGCATTGGATTACACACAAAAAACACTGGATATCAGCACGGAACTTAATGATAAACAATTCAGAATTTTGAGTCTGCAGGCTTTGTCATCTATTTATTCGGTAAGTTTTAAAGACTACACTAAAGCCGAAGAATATGCTGAAATGAGCAGGAAAGAAGCCGAAAAATATAACAATCAACGATTGATTCGCGATGCCTTGATTGCATTATCCGATATTTATTTTGAACAACAAAAGTATGAAGAATGTGAAGCTGCCGCCGTGAAAGCCTGGGAAATGGATTCTACCAATTTTTCCCAAGCAAGAGGGATTACTCATAATATCGCTTTTGCCAATGCTTTCATGGGAAATAGAGCTAAGGCATCTCTTTTTGCGGGAAAGTATCACCGGATCAATAGAGAATATATCGATAAGAGTCTTCATGATGCTATAGCGAATACGGAGGTCAAATACGAAACCGAAAAAAAAGAAATACAGATTGCCTCCCTTGAAAAAGAAAAACAAATTTACACTTGGTTGGGAATGGCCGGAATCTTGCTTGCGGCCTCTTTGGGGATAGTATTGTGGCAAACGATAAGAAACCTCAAAAAAGAGAAACAGTTGATAGCGACCCGCTCCGTTATGGATGGTGAAATGAAAGAGCGGAAGCGACTGGCCCGCGACCTTCACGACCGTCTCAGCGGAAATCTTTCGGCTGTAAAGATAGAACTGAACGGTTTGGAGTCTTTGTTAAATATCGACCGGAAGCTGGATATTTGTATTGAAGAGGTTCGTTGTGTGGCTCATAATCTGATGCCGGCTTCTTTGCAATATGGATTGAAAACTGCACTGGAAGATTTTACCAACCGTTTCCCCCTTGTTCATTTTCATTTTTTCGGCGAAGAAAAACGTATAGAAGAGCGAATTGAATTTGTTATTTATTGTTGTGCCAATGAATTGGTCAATAATTCGTTGAAACATTCCGGTGCAGAGAATATCAATCTGCAATTGATACAAGATGAGAAGCATGTATCGTTAACTGTTCAGGACGACGGTCGGGGTTATGATGAGAAAGCGCTAACCAAAGGCCTCGGATTGAAGAATATCCGTGACCGGGTTGCTTCCTGTAACGGAAAAATAGATATTGCAGTTTCGCCGGATAAAGGCACGGAAACCACTATCCAACTAAAGATAAAAAAGAGCCGTTAAATAGTCCTGTAAAAACAGAAATTTCAACCGGTGTTTTATTTCCCATGATGATATAAGCGGCGGAAATTCGACCGGTTTTCCATATGATCCGGAAGATGAGTTAATCGGATCGCCTTTTGGCCGGAATTGGTAAGCCTGAGCGGTTGAGTCATTATTAATTAAGCGTTCTTTCCCCTAAAATTATACCGAAGATCACACAAAATTAATATCTTTGACGTAACAAATTGTTCGTTCCATCGCGGTGAAACGAGCGTTTGTCCACGGTGGAACGAGCGTTCCTTCATGGTGGAACGCTCGTTCCTATGCAGGGGAACGAAAAAATAAGTGCATCATAAGAATTAATTCTTTGTATTAAAAAGGATAATTCCGGATGATAAAAGAAGTAATTTTATTCATTTGATAAAACGGAGTAATATGGCAGCACAATATGATTTATATAGAGTCAATGAAATAGGGGGTGAACCCGGAAAACAAACCATGCGGGCCAGGTTTGTTTCCAAGGGAACGATAAGCACCCGGAAGATGACTCAATGGATTGAACAGACAAGCGGATTTAATCACGGACAAGCGGAGGGATTAATTACGTGTCTGACAGAGGCAATCTTAGAATACTTGGAAGACGGATATGAAGTTCAATTGGGAGAACTGGGCTATTTTTCTATTTCGTTGACCAGCCGTCCGGTAGAAAACAAAAAAGAATTACGGTCGGAATCGGTTTGTTTCAAAGGATTGAAATTTCGGCCGTCCGCTAACGTTCGGAATCGGCTGACCAACATCCGTACCGAGCGGGTGCCCACGCCTGCCGCCAAGTCGATGGTTTCGACCCGGGAAGAAAGAGCCGGGATTCTTCGTGAATTCCTGACCGGGCATTCTTGTATCAGTCGGAAAGAGTACGCCCAAATTACCTCTGTGTTGAAAGGGAAAGCTATTTCGGATTTGAAGGCGTTTATGAAAGAGGGATGGTTGCAAAAGTACGGGGGAGGGAATGCTGTGGTTTATTTGCTTAAATAATACAGTTATCTTCATCTATCTCCCGTAAGATGCTAACCGGAAATGAATCCCGCTCACATCAACCTCAGAGAGCAATGTTATTAAGTTAAAAAAAGGCACATCTATTGCAGGTAATCGATAGCAACACGGTATCCGGCAGTCACCAACTTCCTTCGAGGGACGTTGAAGCAAGGCGTAACTGTCGGAAGTGCAGGGCGGAACATCTTTTCCGGTCCGCAAGTTTCGCTTACGCTGCACATGCGGTTCAGCATGATTTCGTCCCCTCGGGACTTATCTCCGGCCTTAAGTCGGTAACATCGGCCGGTTGTCTCCGGTTGTCAATGTTCTTTTCGGCTTAACTTAATGACATTGCCCTCTGGGGTTGATGTGAGCGGGGTGTCTGAAATTGTTTATTCCTTTGATGTTGCCTGAAAGTCATGCGACCACTTGACGGTTTTGAATGTCACCTCATTTTTATATGCTCTTTCCCAGTCATATTTGTCAAATTCAGCTCCCTTTTTAACATCAAAACGGTAAGTTACTTTAGTAGTTTGTCCGGGGTATACCTCTACTTTACTTACTTTCGATGATTTTAAGGTATATTTGAACTCCTTACTGCCGGACCATGTGTCCATCTTCCCGTTATAAGGATCGGGTGAGGTATATTTCCAATTTAAAGTTCCTTGCAATTGTAAAGTCTTATCGTAAATGGCTGTGAGAATCTCTCCGTTTTTACTGTTATTTTTATAAGTAACCGTGTAATCGATATAGATTGCATTATCCTTTTTTACTACTTTGGGAGATCCTTTAGTGGATATCCAACTTGGTCTTGTTTTTTTTGTATCGGATACATCCGGAGCAAATTCTGCTTCAACTTTAAGATCCGAGTTAATTTCATTCTTGATGTCTGTCTCGTTGTTACCAAATACAATAAATGTATTCAGGCTTACCGTGCACAACAACACCCCTATTTTAGTCCAAGCCTTTCCTTTTCCGAGAATAGATTTCTTTTTCATAATTTTTTACTGTTACTTATTTAATAAAATACAATTGTCGGGTAAAAGTAGGCCGGTTCCGGTTTAGTGAATATAATGTTCGTGAATTTCTGTAAAAAGTTCCTGTTTTTGATAAAGGCGACAAAAGAGCCGGAAAATACGACAGTAGATATGTGATTAATACCCATGTGTTTATGGGTTGATTTGAATCTTGTGGTCAGGTTATGTTTTCTCCGATCGAAGAAATTATCGGAATCCGGGATCGGGTTTTGCTTCCGATCCCAAGACTCTGTTAGCATTGGGAATCAATTTAGCTTGAAAGTAAATTCCGGAGAATTGTTGAGGAATATTGGAACTCATACAGGTGATACCACCTTCAGAACCTCAACTGTATTTATGTGTTCCTTCTTCGATTTTTTGTAAGGTCGTTTCCACGATAATACTGAATAATTCGTAAAAATTGTGTAACTGTACATTCTATGTTTTTCATGGCAATTTCTTTTTTCATAGCCTCTTGCAGGGTAGTTATTCCCGATTGAATGGAAAAGACAGCTAAAAAGCCTTGTCGATTGAGAGCTTTCGTTTCTTCAATCGATCCTCCTATGGCTATGACCGGAATGTTTTGCTTTCGGGCTGCTTGTAATATGCCGGACGGAGCTTTTCCCATGCCGGTTTGATTGTCCAATTTTCCTTCTCCGGTAATAATTAAGTCAGCTCCTTTTATTTTTTCATCAAAGTGCAAGGTGTCTAACACCATCTCAATGCCCGGTTTCAATTCGGCATTTAAAAAGGCCACGCAACCTCCTCCCAATCCGCCGGCTGCACCTGCCCCGGGAATTTGTTCGATATCCAGATTCATTTGCTGCTTAATGACGGAAGCAACATGTTTTAATCCGTTATCCAATTCCGAGATCATTATATCATCCGCTCCTTTTTGGCGTGCATAAACAAAGGCAGCTCCGTTCTTGCCTGAAAACGGATTGTTTACATCACAGGCAATGGTGAAGGTGGCCTCCAAGAGCCGGGGTAATACAGTTGACCGGTCAATTGAATATATCTGCGAGAGTATTTTGCCTCCTTGCGAAAGCTCTTCTCCATTTTTATCCAAAAAACGAAAGCCGAGAGCCCGGAACATTCCGGTTCCGGCATCATTTGTTGCACTTCCGCCAATACCAATCAGGAAATGCCTGCATCCGCGCATCAATGCATCTTTTATTAACTCTCCGGTTCCAAAAGTCGTTGTATGCATGGGATTACGTTTATCCTTTGGAACTAATGATAAACCGCTCGCCGACGCCATTTCAATCACTGCGGTTTGATTATCTCCCAAGATGCCGTAAGCGGTTTGTATTTTTTTCATTAAAGGATCATGGACCTCACAGGTTATCATTTTTCCTTTCATTGCATGAATTAACGCTTCTGTAGTGCCTTCTCCTCCGTCTGCTATGGGAATTTTCAAGACTTCACATTCGGGAAACAGTTTCCGGATCGCTTTTTCGGCGCTTTCGGCAACTTCTAACGAGGATACCGAACCTTTAAATGAATCGGAGGCAATGACTATCTTTTTCATACGTTATTAATTAGCAGACTCCTGTAACGAATGGTTATCCCGCTTGTTAAACCGATTAACTTAATCCAAAAATACTGCTTTCTATATCAATTATGCAATCGGAAAGCTTAAATTTTTATCGTATTAGGAAAACATATGCAGCTTTGACAACCGAACACATTTCAATATTCTTTCCGGATTCTTTGATTACGGAATATAGTTTTACAAATGATGGAGTCGGAAAAAACAAAAGTAGTTTTCTACTGCTCCATTACTTGTAAAACTTGCTCGACTTCCTTTAAACTGAAATATTCTTTAAAATACGGCTCCAAATTCTTGTTTACCAAACAATAAATCATATCAGAATATTTTTGGATACGAACACTCGCTAATTTATTATTTTTCAGAATATCAATTTGTTCTTGTGTAAGATCATAGTATGATATTGATTTGTCGTTATTGGTTTCTTCATTTGATTTTAACACAAGGTCATTATCGTAGGCTTTTTCACCATATAAAAATCCAAAAGTTAATGTTGTATTGTATCCTCCATCTGCAAACGAACTTTTGACAATAAGATAAATGCCGTCTTTCTTAGCTTTTATATCGGGACTAATTTGTATAAATTCAGCTTTATCATAGACCTTGAGAGCTCTGTTTATATATGTTGTATTATATAAGCCTTTTTCAAGAGCGAGAGGGGGCAATTGTTTGTTTTCGGATTTAGCTTTTGTTGCTTTCTTACCTGTTTTACTTTCGTATTCTTTAATATTAACATCTTTAACAAAAGTGCCATTTGTCATAAAATGCGCAAATATCACTTGAGTTCCGGGTGCACCGGACAAAAAGTGATATTCTAGTTCCCAATAAACATTTCCATTTGAAATCACTGTATAAGTTTCTCCTTTTACTTTTCCGTCTTTTAAATATATATCATTAT
>DAIQOU010000509.1:0-3791 GCA_036787725.1 Bacteroidales bacterium | reverse complement strand
CGCTCCGGGCTTATTTCTACAATGAACTCTACAAAATGTTCGGAACGGTTCCGATTTTCACGGAATCCAATCCGGCCGATTTAAAAAGAGCGAGGGCAACAGAAGAAGAAATGAAAGACCGAATAGAAAGCGATTTAATAGAAGCAATAGAAGGGTTGTTGCCGGATCCGGATTATGGAAGAGTGTCCAAAGGCGGAGCATTGGGATTATTATGTAAGTTTTATTTAAACACAAAGCAATGGGACAAGTGTGTAAACATTGCCCGTGAAATAATAAATATGAACAGTTATCAATTACTCGAGGATTATTCACAAATATATAACATTGAGAATAAGGGGCATAAAGAAATTTTGTGGGTAGTTCCCCAACTTACTTCCCCCAATAGTGAATCGTCGGATATCATTGCGCTTTTAGCCCCTCCCGATTATCCGGTGCCCTCCAATCAAACTGTTTTTGCCGCAAGGAATTATATATATGATTGGTTTATCGATTCTTTTGACGAAAAAGATAAACGAAAGGATCTGTTAGAATTAGAGTATAAAAACAATCAAGGTATATTAATTGCAGGCTACGGAAATGATAAATCGTTGTATTTCAAATATCCTATTGATCCCAATGCAAGCGGTTCGTCGAACGGAACCGATTTTATTCCGATCCGGTATGCGGATATTCTCTTATCAATCGCTGAAGCTTTAAATGAAATAAACGGACCGAATCAGGAATCTGTCAATTATGTTAATCAAATAAGGGCACGTGCGGGTGTTGATAACCTGACTCTTTCGGACTTTAGCAATAAAGAGAGTCTCCGCTCGCATATTTTAAATGAAAGGTTATGGGAATTTTACATAGAAGGAATGGAACGGGAAGATTTAATCCGACACGAGGTATTCATTTCTAAAGCCCGGGAGCGAGGAATCAATGCCAAAGAGCACCATGTTGTTTTTCCCATACCCCAACGAGAACTGGATTCAAATCCCATGATGAAGCAGAATTCCGGATATTGATGCTAACTAATTATGGTGCGACTTCATTGCGTTTAAACTCTCATTTAATTGACAGAAAAAAATGAAAACAAAAAAAATTATTTCCGGCTCCCTCAGTTTGATGACTCTTTCATCTTCCTTTTTTTTAGGATGTAAGCAGGAACAACCGGTTGCCGAAACAACGCCTCCCAATGTAATTATTCTTTTGACAGATGACTTAGGTTACGGAGATATCACAGTACATGGCAGTCCAACGATCCGGACTCCCTATATCGATACACTGGCGTCCAACGGCATTCGTTTCACCAATATGTATTCTTCAGCGCCTGTAAGCGCTCCAAGCAGAAGAGGTTTGATGACCGGCCGTTTTGCTCAACGAATCGTTGCGGACGGGAACGAACTGCCGCACGAACATATGTCCCCCGAAGAAATAACGTTAGCTGAACTTTTTAAATCGAATAATTACAACACCGCCTGTATCGGGAAATGGCATTTGGGAATGAAAACCGGTTCCCATCCCAACGACCAGGGGTTTGATTATTATTATGGCACCTCCTCCAGCAACGATCATTTTCCTTTACCCGGATTTGAATATACCTACGAAGGATATAAGAATGCAAGAATGGATCAATTTAATCTGCCTTTATACAGGCAACGAGATACAATTGAAATTCCGGTTAATCAAAAGTTATTTACCAAAAGGTATACCGATGAAGCAAAAAAATGGATAACCGATAATAAAGACACTCCCTTCTTTCTATACTTGGCCTATAATATGCCGCACGTACCCTTATTTCCGTCGGATGAATACGCCGGTAAAAGTAAAGGAGGCAAGTTTGGTGATGCCGTAGAAGAAGTAGACCGGTCGATTGGAGAATTGGTTGAAACTCTCCGGGATAACGGAATAGACAAAAATACGATTATTATTTTTTCCTCCGACAATGGGCCTTGGCGGATATTTAATGAGTTGGGCGGTTCTTCCGGTCCCTTTAGAAATGGAAAAGGTACTTCTTGGGAAGGAGCTTTTCGGGTTCCGGGTATATTTGTTTGGCCGGCTCATATCAAACCGTCCGTAATAATGGATCCGGTTTCTCATATCGACTTCTTTGCTACCTTTTCGGCATTGCTTGCTACTCCTTTACCCCCGGATAGGGTATACGACTCAAAAAATTTATTACCCATGCTATTGGAAGGAGCTCCGAGCCCCAGAGATGAATTTTATTATTTTGCAGAACATCGTAACGAACTTTGGGGAGTTCGAAAAGGCAAGTATAAAATCCACGTTAAATCAGTAAGTGAACATAGAGGTATCCCTACCTATAACGATCCGCCATTGTTATATGATTTATCGGATGATCCCGCAGAAACGCACAACATCGCAGAGGAACATCCGGAAATAGTAAGAGATCTGTTAATGATGTTTAATAACATGAACAGGGAACTGAAAGCAGAAAAATAAAATAAATACTTGAGTGTTATTGTCCGTTTTTGAATGATACCCCGACAATTACTTGGTATAACTGTCGGGGTATTTTAATGATTTAAATCCTATACATATGCCCCCCAATCTATCGATGAACGTTGTGATTACTTCACACTAAAAATGAAATCTATTTCAATACATTTTCGAAAGCTTATACAGGAATAATAATAATTAGGTATAAAACCTAAGGTTCCGGAGGGATAAAACGACAGTTAATCGACAATGAAGTATATATAAATAACTATTGCTTTATATGCCGGAAAAACCGTCAGTAACAGAATAACCGATTGATAAATCATAATCATGAGAATACGTTCAACTACAAACTCCATTCTATCTGTAGAAAAAGAGAGAGCCTAAACGAAAAAGTCTCCGAAGATCTTGTGATCTTCGGAGACCCGGCTGAATATAACCATCTGACGCAAACCGCTTAATCCGGTCGGTCTATTAATAAGACAACTTAGAAGCAGTGAAAGTTTTATTTTTAAATAAATTTATAGAACTTCAGACAGACACAACCTCGCTCCGTATACCTAAAACAAGCTGTACTTACCACTAAATGAGTAAGTACAGCTTGTTTTTCAGTTTCATTTCTATAATATTGTTCTTAATACAAAATTGAGTTACATAAATATTTTAGCAGTTCTATCGGGAAGCATAACGGCCGGGTATCAACTTCTTTCATTTTTTTGTACCGGATAACTTGGTAAATTTATAAATCGCAAAAGTATGCGGTTCCAATTCTGCTTTAAATAAGTGACCCTCAATGGTAATCGGGGTTTCTTGAGGAATGATGGCCGCAGGTTGGTCGAGCGTGTTATCCTTATCAGGATCGGAGGAGCGAAGCTTAATGCATTTGTTTCCCGATAAAACCTCATTCTTCTTTAATCCGGCAAAATGGAAGGAGACAGGTTGCACCTTGTCGGAAGTGTTTACCACCTTTACCATATAAGAGTTATCGGTTGCTTCCCATACTGCACTTGCAAAGAGTCCGTTTTGTCCTTCTGCCCCTGTAACGTTTCTTTTATCCATCGTCAATGTCAACGTATGGCTTCCCTTATTATGCGCAAACAATTGTTGAACATAATAGCTGACAGTACGAACCGAATTCAGGTTGTCGAACCAGATCATATCGGGACGCCATTGCCACCCTTCGATATGAGCAAACAAAGGAGCATAAGTGGCCATATGTACGATATCGGCATTCCTTTCCAACCCGGTCATAAAGGCAGCTTCCAATAAGGCAGCGTTGAAATGATTCCACTTTTTGCCTTTCCCGTGACAAGCATATTCTCCGGCAAAGACTTTTGGTCCTTTCCTATCGT
>DAIQOU010000508.1:0-3794 GCA_036787725.1 Bacteroidales bacterium | reverse complement strand
TAGCCGTCCATCAGGTCGCAACCCCTTGGAGGTTCAACATCACGTGATGCATAAATGTAAAGACGTCCGTCTGACCATACATGTGCCGATGGGTCTGCGGCATAATATCCGTGAACTTCCCTTTTAATAAATGGATTTGTCGGCAATCCGGCAATCGGGTTTGTTTCGTCTCCAGCTTTCGTGATTACAAACTTATCGAGATTCATTCCTCCGTATGCGTACCATGTCAATACATGTATCCCGGCTTTGAGTTCTACATTAGGAACCCGAACCGATTTCCATGTACTCCAACCTCCGGTATTAGCCACTGCTACTTTACCCGAAATGTTTGTATCATCTATCTCGAGATGGAAGGCACCGCCGTTACCCGAAGCGCTCACAACATCAATATTATATACACCTGTTTCCTTTACTTCTATGGTATATTTAATCCATTCACCTTCGTTAGTAAATCCGATATTATATTCACCTTCGCCATACGATTCCACTTCAACACCATCATCAGGCCTGTAAACGATTTCCTGCCCCTCATTCTGGTGTCCGGGTTCCCGGTCGTGGTATGCTATGCCTTCACCTCCCAAATCGAAATCTTCGGCTTCGACAGTTCCGGGTACTGCATGAGGAACACCCTTAAAGGGTTTCAACGGATTTTCCGGGATGTCGATATTTACGTTGAAAGCATACAACTCATGAATAGCCCAATATGCACCGGAAGCCTGTGGATTATCCGGATCCCCTTTTGTCTGTTCTATCTTGAAATAACGTGAAGTAGTTTCAGGAAAAGTAATAACAGTAATCTGGCCGGTACCGGTACCTGTAGTTAGCTGTTCCCATTCAATGCCATCATCCGAAACAAGGAATTTGTATCCTCTCGGATAATCATTGGGACTTGCAGCATGTTCGAGTATAACCTCATTGAATGTCCGGGCCGAACCCATATCTATTTGATACCACTGCCCGGGGACTTGCCATCCCGGAGTCCAACGCGAGGAGGCTTTTGAATCGATACCTTGCCATGGAGTGCTGCCATCGGCACTATATGAAGCCGTTGCAACCCAATTCGAACGGTCGATAGCTTTCGATAAATTCGGGGTAGCGCCGATCTCCATATTGTTGTTCCACAATCCGAACATAGAAGAGTCCTGTCCATATGAATTCAGTAATGATCCCTGTATATATACTTCTGATGGTTTAGATCCCGTAATCAAAGGATTTTTCGGATTTACAACAGAAGCACCCATTTCAAATTTTCCATCATTGATATTCCCGAACGACCGGTTACCCGAGCTTTCGAAATTAGCTGATTGCAGGTTAACTGTCCCGGCTCCATTCATTACTACCGCACTGCTTGTAGCCTGTCCCCAATAATCGGAATTGAAAAGATTTATAGCTCCTGAAGCAAAGTTTTCCGTTGTCTTGATATAACTTGATTTTTCTCCCAATCTATCATAATCCAGAGAAACAGCTTGAGTATTAATGAAATCAAAATTAGCATTCCCATCCACCAATATACCTGTCCGGTCACCGTCTAATCCAAGTCCCAAAGCAAACCCTTTAGCTCCGTTTTTCAATATGATACCGTTATTAGTTCCATAATTGAAATTGTTATAAAGCACAATACCGGGAGCATCTTCTACAATAAGGAAATCAAGGAATTTTGCATTGTAATCATATGGATTTTTCGTAGGATCGTTTGCACAAGAACCTCGTAATGAATTTGGCCACCCTCCGAATTTGGACTCGTCGCCACAATTATATACAATCGTATTGAACTGCATATTGGCAATAAATCCATTTTTAGATCCGTTACCGACTCTTACCCCTACATTGAAGACATGTCCGGTAAGAAAATCCAGATAATAGTTGTCGCATTTATAAGAGAAAATATCTACTCCTTTATAGGTTGCACGCATTCCGACATTCACAACATATGCATTATCCCCCTGTATCCGGATAGCATACGGATATTCATGCACACTTTCGGGCAATACCTGACAGAATACTTGTTCAGGGTAGTTGATTACCACTCCCCTCAAACCGCTATTCCTCTGCATCAGGATAGCAGGAGTACCGTTTTCGTTACCTTTCGATCCGAAGATTTCGAGAGTACTGCCGGGTCCCATCGGAAAAGCTCCTATATCGATGCCTCCTTTAAGTTCGACACCTTCAGGAACAGTAAGCGAACCATTTATTCTATAATGTCCGGGAGGCAAATATACAATACCACCTCCATCTGCCTTGGCCTTATTTAACGCATTTTGTATCGAAGCCGTTGCATCTTCGGAAGGAATCATATTGATAGTACCTTTTTGTACACCAAAATCCAAAGCATTGTACATCACATTGCGCGAAGGTTTCTTAGCCAATCCTTTAAACTCATAATAAGCAGGTAATTTTGTTACAGTTACCGGATTATGATTTATCCGGTTGGCGAAAACAGAATTTTCGGAAATCTGAACAGCTTTGGCAAAACGATTTCCAGTCAGATTACCTCTTGAATTAGCTTCGAATTCGATCTGAGGAGCATCGTTATTAAAGTCATTGTCCATCGCTATCAAAGTACCGCCTTGCAAATGTACTTTACCTTTTTTTATCTTAGATTCCCGGAGTGTGATCTTAGTTGTAGATGTACCATCAGAATAGATTGCATGTTCTCTTGCATCTATGTCCCATTTGTACAATTGCAATACTCCTGCTGTAGAGGGAGCCAAGTAGACACCGTATTCACAATTTTCGGTTTCCACCTCGGTGAACATACAGCCTGCAGTATTGTTTCCATCGAAATACAAACCATATTTACAATTCTTGAATTTGAATCCATAGTTATGTCCGTTAGGAGTTGCTTTTTCTGTTGCATCAATAGTTTTTGTTGCATAAAACCCTTTGTTATAACCTTCGATATTCAAGTAACAAGTATATGACCAGTCATTACGGCGCATAACGATACCTGTTCCATTTTCATAGATCCATTGTGTATACGTCGTATTATTTGCAGCAGGTGAACCCGGCAAACCCGATCCTACCCAATAAGCAGGTGAAAAATCGCACCATTCGATACGGCCGACATCCACTATACGATCTATTTCCACACCTTGTTTTAGAGGTGTCCCATATACTCCGTTGATGGTAGGACATGTCCCTCCTCCCCGATAGAAGAATATTCCGGAATAAGCGTTTATCAAAGTAATATTCTTGGCATTACAAAACTCGTTACCAAAATAGCCGGGACACCCGAATTGGATTGCAGGGGGATAAGGCCGAATATTGTTCGGGTCCTGTTCCGGATACCAAAAAGCGAGATCCATCACAGCCGATCCCGGCTCCATTGTTATAAACGGAGTACCATTTTCGCTGTTGCGTCCACTATAAACCATGAGGATTGTTCCTTTAACAGGTTGACCCTTGACCGGCTTTTGCCAATCTCCACGAATGGTTACCCCTTTGGGCAGAAGGATTGTGCCCGATATTTTATATTTCCCTTCCGGAAGATATAATACTCCACCCCCGTGATTGGGGTCGCCCGTATAATTATCCAGTTGATTCAAGCATGACCGGATATACTCTGTTGCGTCCGTGATCCCATCACCATAAACACCGGCATCGGCCACAAAACCGGCTACAATTGCATCATTTGTCTCATACTTTGGGTTTACAATCTGCCAATTTTGGGAAGAGACAGAAAAAGATCCCATAAATACCAAAAGAAATGCAATTAAATTCTTTCGCTTAATTGGTTTTCTCATAATTTAAAAAAATTAATGTTTAAGTTTGCTTTTTGATATAACATAGTGTAA
>DAIQOU010000507.1:0-3798 GCA_036787725.1 Bacteroidales bacterium | reverse complement strand
CGAATCCTACCAGTAGGGCATTGGGATTTATTTTTTCCAAAATGGTTACTACTTTAGAAGGATCTCCTTGGTTTTTCAGCCAGCTATCTTTGAACTGCGCCCGAATGTAATTGATTAATCTTTTCTTTAATTCGGTTCGAACATTCCAAATATCATCATCCGGCACATTATAAATTTCTTCCCAAATTTTAGCATTGGATTGATCGTTATAAAAATTCTTTTCGAAATGGTTTTCATAAAATTTACGCCATTCCGAAGTAGTCCATGTAGGTAAGTGAACTCCATTGGTTACGTAGCCGACATGAAGTTCTTCCGGGAAATATCCTTTCCAGATGGGAGCAAACATTTTTTGCGATACAATGCCGTGAAGATAACTGACGCCGTTTGCTTCCTGACATGTATTCAATGCAAATACGCTCATGGAGAATTTCTCATGAGAGCCGGGATTTTCGCGTCCCATATCCATCAACTCTTGCCAAGAGATTCCCAATTTGGCAGGAAAATGGTTCATGTATTTACCGAATAAATTTTCATCAAAATAATCATGTCCGGCAGGAACCGGTGTATGACAAGTATATAAAGCTGTGGATCGTACCATTTCTAACGCTTCATTGAATGTCAACTTGTCATTTTGAATATAATCCGCTAATCGTTGTGCATTGATTAATGCGGCATGCCCTTCATTGCAATGATATATTTGTTTTTTTATACCCAGCTTATTTAACATTAAAATACCGCCGACTCCCAACAAATATTCTTGTTTAATTCTATTTTCCCAGTCTCCTCCATACAATTGATGTGTAATGGGGCGATCCCATTCGCTGTTTTTATCGAAATCGGTATCCAATAAATAGAGACTTACCCTGCCTACGTTTACTTTCCATATATAAGCATATACAATATGGTTGGCGTAGGGCACTTCCAATATCATCGGTGTTCCGTCCGGATTAAGAACTTGCTTGACCGGCAGATTATCAAATACCTGTGCCTCATAATTGGCGATTTGTTGGCCATCCATGGATAAAGACTGAGTAAAATATCCGTAACGATATAAAAAGCCTACCGCACACAAATCGATATTACAGTCGCTTGCCTCTTTAATATAGTCGCCGGCAAGTACTCCCAATCCTCCCGAATATATTTTCAAAATATCGGTTAACCCATATTCCATACTGAAATAAGCAATGGATGGTTTGCTTGAATCCGGCTTTACATTCAAATAGGTTTTGAATTTAGTATAAACATCATTAATCCGGTCCATTAAAGCTTTGTTGGCCGATACTTCTTTTATTCGGGTTAAAGAAAGCTGTTGTAAGAATAAAATAGGATTTTCTTTTGTAGCTTTCCAAAGATTTTTATCGATTTCGGAGAATAGCTCGGTAGCCTCATAGTTCCATACCCACCAAAGGTTATGAGCAATTTCATCTAAATTTTTTAACTCTTGAGGTAAGTTTGAATGGACAAAACTTTCTTTCCATACTGCCTCATTCGTATAACTGGCTCTGATTTTCATACAATAATCTTTTATCAATATTTCAATTTAATTTTTACTTCTCACTGCTGCATTTTTCAGGGCAATATCATAAGCATTGTAATAATGATCAATGAAACAAGACCAATCGGCTCTTTCCGATAAATTACGAGCTGATTGTCTTGCCGATAAGATTTCATCTTTACTTTTTTGAGAATAGGATAGGATGGAATTCTTAATTTTTTCGGCTATATCAAAATAATTTTCATCATTTCTATGCAATACTTCTACTCCTTGAAAAATATTGTTAACTCCTTCTTCATCTTTCGCCCAACAGCCAAATCCGGCTAAATCGGTCGTGATGGTGGGGATGCCGAAAGCAATGCTTTCTAAAGGAGTATATCCCCACGGTTCATAATAAGAGGGGAAAACAGTAAGGTCTGCCCCTATTAGAATATCATAATATGAAAGATTAAAAATCCCGTCGTTTTCGTTAACATAAGAAGGAACAAAAAACAACTTCACATTGTTTCCCGAATGATTAATAAAATCGAGGTAATTCAATTGGTTGCATACCCGGTCGTTTTGCGGTTCGTAAAGATCGTGAGTGATAAAAGGATCAGGTAAAGGACCGGCGTTTTTAACCGGCGTTTTTAACCGATGCTGCAAATCGATTCTGGGGCCTTTTCTCCAAGCCGGCACCATAATAAAAGCCAAGATTGACTTATCATGTTCGGATGTTCTGACTTGATTCAGTGCTTCAACAAAAACATCTATTCCTTTATTTTTATATTCATATCGTCCCGAAGTGATGACGATTAGCGCGTCATCGGCTATTTTCTCTCCTGTCAGCTGTTCTGAAACATCGAGTAAGATTTTACGTGCTTCTCTTCTCTTTTTTGGGAAAGAGCTTTTGGAAGGAACAAAATTATTTTCAAAACCGTTGGGAGTTACTATGTCGGGTTCTTTCTCTAGCAACTGTTTACATTCTTTGGCCGTAATATTGCTGACGGTAGTAAAACAATCTACGTATTTTGCTGTTTGTTTTTCAATGGAATGCTTGGATTCCATATGAAGTTCTTTGGCCATCCGGTCACCGTTATAAGAATTAAAGTAAGCATATAACGGTTTCCCGTTTCCGGCAATGGACCGCCCGATGGAGGTAGCATGCGTAGTGAAAATGGTAGCTATGGCCGGAATTTTATCCTGCAGATATAATGCTCCCATACCCAGCATCCATTCATTAAAATGGGCTATTACTTTTTGATCTTGCAGTTGATTGAAATTATAAAAGTTTTCAATAATCAATCCTGTAGAATAAGCAAATAAGCAGGCTTCGTCATAATCGCCATAGGCATGTAACGAATCTACTTGAAATTTATCCCACATGTGATAATAAATACTGTTTTTGTCCTTTAATAAAAAATAAGACCGGAAATCAATTAATATGACAATCGGTTTTCCCGGAACATTCCAATTTCCTATTCTTACATTTAAATGTAATGTTTGGAATAAATGTTCTTTCCATGTATTGAACAAATTTTTATCTTCAATAAAATCCGTATCTTCCCGGAAATCCGGTCCGATAAAAATAATTTTATCTTTGAAAACTTTTTGAAGTGTTTTTGCTTTTGTAGACAGAACTGTGTAGATTCCTCCAACTTTATTGCAAACTTCCCAGCTTGATTCGAAAATATAGTCGGGTAATTGTTTGTTTTGCTTTACCATACTTAAAAGAATTGAAACGCAAATATATATAATTTTTATTAAAATAAGACCGGAATGCAATTTCTTATCAGAATTTGTTTTGTAGCTTTGCGGTCCATCAACAATTTATACCGATTGTGGTCCTGAAAAAAATTTGCAAATTGATTTTGTCTTTGTGGGGATGGAAAACGTTCCTTTCCGTAAAGATGCCTTCTAAATGTATAGTTTGTGTAGCTCCCCATACCAGTAATTGGGATTTTATTGTAGGTAAACTTTATTATGCTTCCATCGGAGAGAAAACTTATTTCTTTATGAAACGAGAATGGTTCTTTTTTCCGCTGGGTTATATCTGGAGATGGATGGGAGGAATACCCGTGGATCGGAAAAATAAGAATTCCTTAACGGAACAAATGATAAACCGATTTAAAAGTAAGGATTCGTTTCATCTTGCCATTGCACCTGAGGGTACTCGTAAAAAAAATTCAGATTGGAAAACCGGTTTTTATTATATTGCAGTGGGTGCCGGCGTTCCTATTTCTCTGGCCTATATAGATTTTTTCAGAAAGGAAGTCGGTGTGGCAAAAATATTTTATCCTACGGCAGGCAAAGCGCAAGAAGAC
>DAIQOU010000506.1:0-3798 GCA_036787725.1 Bacteroidales bacterium | reverse complement strand
AAAAAGAAGGCTTCCGAATACATATATTCCGTTGGACGGATTCACAGGATAAAACCCCAACGAAGAAAATATATACCAAGAAGACATCTGACCGCAATCTTCGTTTCCGATTAAACCGTCCGGACGATCCTTGTACATATTCTTCAAGATATACCGGGCTTTCTCCGCTGTTTTCCATTGTTGACCAACAAAAGCATACAAATAAATAATATGGTGTCCGGGTTCGTTTCCGTGAGCATATTGACCTATCAAACCCGAAATATCGGGAGAAGCTTCTTCTCCCAACGATGCTTCCAACATAAATAAACTGTCCAACTTGGAAACAAAAGCCTCTTCACTTCCGAAAAGAGCAATCAATCCTTCTACATCGTGAGGAACCATCCAAATATATTGCCAAGCATTTCCTTCGCAATAATCATCTCTTCGATGGGTAGAACGAATGGGATCAAAAGGAGAAGAAAACTTCCCGTCTTTGGTTTTTCCCCGGAAGAAACGAGTACTGTTGTCCCAATAATGCCTGTAGTTTTTTGCTCTTTCCGAAAAGAACCGATAATCCGATTCCTCTCCCAACTTCTTTGCCACTTGAGCCGTTCCCCAATCGGCAATCGCGTACTCCAATCCTTTTGCAACCGATTCACCTTCCAAATCGGAAGGAATATATCCTAATTCTTTAATGTAATTAAGCCCCTTATAATCGCTCAACATCGAATTTTTCATGGCATCATATGCCTGTCGATAGTTAAAGCCCGGAATATCTTTTAAGATAGCATCCGCGATAACCGGAACCGATTGGATTCCAATCATTTCATGAGTATCCGAACCGTATAAATGCCACACCGGCAGGCGGCCTTGCTGATCATAGATCGCCAGCATTGACTTTATAAAATCGGGTACCGATTCTTGTTGAAGCAACGTATATAAAGGATGAGCCGCTCTATAGGTATCCCAAAGCGAAAAAACGGTATAATTCGTAAACTTGGCATTTTCGTATACGATCTTATCGGTTCCTCTGTAATCATTATTATAATCATTAAAAATAACGGGCTGCATAAAAGCATGATACATGGCTGTATAGAAATTCCGTTTAGCAACCGTATCATTTGTTTCTATGGTGATTTTCTCCAGTTCTGTTTCCCACGCTTGAGTAGTTTGTGCTACAATTGCATCAAAATTCCATTCGGGTATTTCACTTATTATATTATTTTCCGCATTTTTCATGCTGACCGGAGAAATACCT
Organism: Bacteroidales bacterium; assembly: GCA_036787725.1. Taxonomy (GTDB): domain Bacteria; phylum Bacteroidota; class Bacteroidia; order Bacteroidales; family Azobacteroidaceae; genus DAIQOU01. Next base: position 2,561 of record DAIQOU010000506.1, on the reverse strand, counting down.
ACTTTTATATCGAGACTTTTCTCTTCTGACTTTACCGACAGGTTTCCTTTAATATTTACCGCTTTAAATGATTTTCCCCCCACCGGAATGGAATCATCATAGACGGTCAACTCTACCGGCTGAGAAAACACAGCCGTAAAATAAATTTCTTGTTTTTTGGACCATCCTGTAGAGAAACGATATCCTCTAACGGTTTTTTCATCTACCTGTTCAATAAACGTTTCTACCGGACGATCGTCTCCGTTGGCATCCTTCAGATTGATCATCACCTGTTTTTCCTTTTTTTCATCCGAGAAAGTATATCGATGGAAAGCCACACGTCGGGTAGCTGTTAATTCTACATTAATATTGTGATCCTCCAGAACTACGGAATAATACCCTACCTTCGCTTTTTCATTCCGGTGAGAATAACGAGAACCGTATCCTGCCCCGGGATCCTTTTGTGTACCCGGCCCTGTTTTTATTTCTCCGGTGTAAGGCATAAAAAGGAGGTCGCCGCTATCGCTGCATCCCGTACCGTTAAGATGCAAATGTGCAAACCCGATAATGATCGAATCGGAATAGTGATAACCGGAGCACCAATCCCAACCTTTATTTATATTAGCAGGTCCTATCTGTACAGCTCCAAACGGGACCGTCACTCCCAAAAAAGTATGTCCGTGTCCGCCGGTACCGATATAAGGATCAACAAAAGATGTCAAACAAGCATTCCTTTCCGAACCCGCAGTATCCTTCATTTTACATGAATGGAATACAACTACAACTAATATTATAAATAAATTCAGTTTCATTTTCATAATAAAAACATCAGATAAGTTCGCCTTTTGCATTTTACATTTATAAATAAGAAGAATATGTATCTCTTTAAATCAACAATGTGATCTTACTTCTTTTTTCTGTAAACAAAGATATTGTCAGTCCATTATCAAAACATTAACAGAATATTAATGAGACACTATTTTTACATTTCAAGTTCCGGTTATTTATTTGACAACATTAATAAAGCATTAATATAGGCCGGTTGATGCCGAACAACATATTCCCGCGTTTCGGTTTTAACCTCTTCCATTAAGCAGATGATTCGCTCAAACTCCTCTTTCGACAATGTCAATTTAGAAGGCAGTTGAGGAATTGTTTTAGAAAAAACAGTTATCTTAGAACTTAATTACAGGATCAATAGATTCAAAAAATAAAATCTTTATGAAAAAAGCAGGAATAATCCGTTGTCAACAAACAGAAGATATGTGCCCTTCCACTACATGTTTAAAAGTCGCATCAGGCGGCAAACTCGCATTTGAAAAATATGGAGCGTGCGAAGTCGTAGGAATAATAACTTGTGGGGGTTGTCCGGGGAAAAAAGCCATTCCCCGCGCCACAATGCTTATTGCCCGGGGCGCTGAAATAATTGCTTTCGCTTCATGTATCTTTAAAGGTACCCCCATCGGTTTTCCCTGTCCTCATGCCGAAATGATGGAAGCAGGAATATTAAAAAAAGTCGATAGTGAAATAATTATACTTAAGTATACACACTAATGTAAAATGAAAAAGAGGTTGACTAAAAACGGTTAAAGATTTTCTATTTAAATGAACGGATACAAATTTGCCTACCGGTTGCATACAAAATATGAAAACGGATCGAAAAACCTTTGTATATTCAGGCTATATCCATAAAACATAACAATAACCCGAATGAATGAAATGATTATTCTCTATATAACCGGCGGAATGGCCGGCATTATTGTACTTGTTTTTATTATAGGATTGTTGCTTCCCAAAGAAAGAGTGGTAACTCGACAATCTCTTTTTTGTGTTACACCGGAAGTCCTTTACGATATTGTCACAAACAACGAAGATTGGCACTATCGCACCGATGTGGATAAATTGATCATTATTGAAAAAAAAAGTGATTGTGAAATATGGGAAGAAACCACCTCGGGCGGAGCCGTCATTCGTTTTACTACCCGGGAAAAAAAACCTCATTCGTTTTATTCTTTTAATATGGAATCAAAACTGTTTTCGGGTTATTGGACCGGTACTTTCGAACCTGTAACCGGAGGAAAAACCCTTTTTACTGCTACCGAACATATCTCCGTGAAAAATCCGTTTATTAAAACGCTCTCTTATTTTCTTTTCAACATCGGAAAGTTAATGGAAAACTATCAGAATCATTTAAAAAATAAGGTAAATACCGAACACCCGATGCTAAACTAAGCACAGACCTGCATACGTCCGATGAAGCAAACCTCTTGTAATGGTTTGGAATCAGTTTTATTTATCCTTGATTAAGCAATAGAAAATCCGGGTAATGGAATTTATTCAACGAATAAACAAATGATGAAACAAAGACAAAAGGGTAAACCGTCATAATGCGGCGTTCCCAAAAAGCCGGTTAGCAAAAAAATAAGACTGTACCCGAACAAGCCGTTCAACGTCATTTCGAAGACACTTTCCGGACTCGCCGTAATCGGCAACTTCGTTTTGCTGCAAAATGCAAATTTAAATTGCAGCAAAACACGAATTCATTTTGCTGCAAAACACCGGGAGTATTTTGCTGCAAAACG
>DAIQOU010000505.1:0-3800 GCA_036787725.1 Bacteroidales bacterium | reverse complement strand
TTTTAATTGATCTTAAATACAATTTCTTGTTCTTCCAAAAAACGAACCAGTTTTTCGGAAACAGAAAACTTTCGATTTCCCGAGTTCAACACGATATACATATTCTTTTCGCCATCTTCTATCTTAAAATATAACGATGTATTTCCCGGATTGTTCTTAATCAATGACGATAAATCCACAACTGTCTGATCATCAATTTTATGTAAAGGAAGATTAATCGTTATCTTTTCAATCATCGAATCTTTCACATCTGCCAATTGTTGAACGGAAGCAATACGGAAATCCAGTTCGTTTTCATTGTACCGGCGAGGCTGATATTGTCCTTTTATTAACAAATACAATCCCGGCCTTCCGTATTTTCCATACTCGATAAAATCATTTCCGAAGAGAGGAATTTCTCCCGAGCCGCTGTAATCTTCAATCTTTAAGATTCCATACGGTTGCCCTCGTTTGGTCATTCCTTCGCGAAAGGAACCTACGATCCCTCCGAGAATGACCTCTTTTCCTTTTAATGTATCTTTGGCTTCCGAAATTTCTTTCATGCGAACATTGCAGATATAGTTCAGGATAATATAAAAATCATTCAAGGGATGAGAAGACAAATAAATGCCTACCAACTCTTTTTCTTTGTTCAACAATTCCAAGGAACTCCACGGCTCGCAAGAAGGTACATCCGGCTTCGCTATTTCGACTACATCAAAACCGCCGAACAGCGAGTTAACTGCACTGTTTTTATCAGTTTGGTATTTATTACCGTAACGGATCAAATTTTCGATAAACGTTTCCCCTTTATTATTAGTGGCAAAATATTGCTCCCGCTTCGCTTCCGGAAAATTATCGAATGCTCCGGCAAGACAAAGGGATTCCAAGTTCTTTTTATTGCACGCAGTCAGATTAACCCGTTCCACAAAATCAAAAATACCTTTAAACGGGCCGGTCTTTTCCCGCTCCCTAACGATGGCTTCTACAGCACCGCCTCCAACACCTTTAATTCCTCCCAGCCCGAAACGGATATCTCCTTCTTTGTTAACAGTAAAATTCAAATCCGATTCATTTATATCCGGGCCTTTCACGGGAATTCCCAAATTCCGGCATTCGTCCATGAATTTAGTGATTTCACCAATATCATCCTTATTTCGGGTAAGGTTGGCAGCCATAAATTCGGCAGGATAATGCGCTTTCAAATAAGCGGTCTGATAAGACACCCATGAATAACAGGTTGCATGTGATTTATTAAAAGCATATTTAGCAAACTCCGCCCAATCGCCCCATATCTTTTCCAACTTTTCTTTTGGGCCGAATCCTTTTTTCCGGGCTCCTTCCAAAAACTTGGCCTTTAACGCTTCCATTTTGTCAACCAATTTTTTCCCCATCGCTTTTCGGAGCTCGTCGGATTGTCCGCGGGTAAACCCGGCCAAATCGCGACTCAAAAGCATCACTTGCTCCTGATAAACCGTAATCCCATACGTATCACTCAAACGTGACTCCATCTCCGGGAAGTCGTATGTGATCTCTTTTCGTCCGTGTTTACGATCAACAAAATCGGGAATATAAGCCATAGGGCCGGGACGATACAGCGCATTCATCGCAATCAGGTCTTCAAACTTGGTTGGCTTGAGTTCTCTCAAATATTTCTGCATCCCCGCAGATTCAAACTGGAATGTACCTACCGTTAAGCCGTTACTGTATAACTCATATGTCTTTTCATCATCAATAGGGATTTTATCGATGTTAATATCGATTCCTTTTGATTTTTTAATGTTGGAAAGCGCTTCTTTAATGATGGAAAGGGTTTTCAATCCTAAAAAATCCATCTTAATCAATCCGACCGATTCGATTACGGATCCTTCATATTGAGTAACCAATACCTCTTCATCACTTCCTTTTTCCTTGGCTGTGCTGAGGGGAACAAAATTAGTCAGGTCATCAGCACCTATAATTACCCCACAAGCATGTACTCCGATCTGACGGACCGTCCCTTCCAACATTTCTGCATATTTCAGGGTATCCGAAAGATTAGTATCATATGAATTACGCGCCTCCTGCAATTCGGGCACATATTTAATACAATTGGCAATATTAATTTTGGGAGCTTTCCCCGTCGCTCTGTCTTCCGGCAACCGGTCGGGAATCAGCTTCGTGAGCCGTTCGGCTTCCGATAGCGGAAGGCGCTGAACTCGGGCTACATCTTTAATCGACGATTTGGTCGCCATGGTTCCATACGTAATAATATGAGCGACCTTTTCTTTACCGTATTTTTCCGTAACCCACCGCAATATTTCTGCACGACCATCGTCATCAAAATCAATATCTATATCGGGCATGGAAATACGATCCGGATTCAGAAAACGTTCAAAAAGCAAGTCATATTTTAGCGGATCGATATCGGTGATTCCCAAACAATAGGCTACAGCCGATCCGGCAGCCGATCCTCTTCCCGGTCCGACGGCTACTCCCATTTCCCGGGCGGCCAAAATAAAATCCTGCACTATCAGGAAGTACCCGGGGAAACCCATCGTCTTCATGGTTTCCAACTCGAATTCCAATCGTTCCAGTACTTCCGGAGGAATAGGATCACCATACCTTACTTTTGCTTTCTGCAAGGTAAGATCCCTTAAATAGTCGGCTTCCAATTTTATCCGGATTACCTTATCGTATCCTCCCAGCTTATCAAACCGAGAATTGTCTTCCTTATTAAATTCTTCCCGAAGCACGTCTTCGGAATATTTTTGCCGATAAGAATCTTCGGTTCCGAATGTTTCGGGAATCGGAAACATAGGCATGATGGCATCCGAATCAATATCATAAAATTCGACTTTATCTGCAATTTCAATTGTATTTTCCAACGCTTCCGGGACATCTTCAAAAATAGCAGACATTTCTTCCGGAGTCTTCAACCATTCCTGCTTGGTATAACGCATCCGATTCGGATCATCCAGGTCTTTACCCGTACTTAAACAAATCAACCGGTCGTGAGCCTCTGCATGCTCCTCCTCTACAAAATGCACATCATTGGTAGCTACCAATTTTGTATTGGTTTTGCGGGCCAATTCTATTAATTTGGTATATACTTCGACTTGCTTTACATAAGTAGATTGATCTGCCCCGGGCTTATCCGTTTGATGACGTTGTATCTCCAAATAAAAATCATCCCCAAACAATTCTTTAAACCAATAAATAGCCTCTTCGGCTGCCTGTATATTCCCATCTCCAATTTTTTTGGGAATTTCTCCTCCCAAACAAGCTGAACAGACAATGAGCCCTTCCTTGTATTGTTGCAACACATCTTTATCTATACGAGGACGATAATAATATCCGTCTACCCAAGAAGTAGAAACCAATTTACATAAATTTTGATATCCTTTTTTGTTTTTGGCCAACAACAACAGATGCCAACCGCTGCCATCTATTTTATCTGCTTTACTAAAACGGTTCCTTCGGGCGCAATAGGCTTCAACACCCAAAATCGGCTTAAACTTTTCCTCATCGGACTTTCCTTTATTCTGCTTTTTTACATAATCAAAGAATTCTTTGATTCCAAACATATTTCCATGATCGGAAAGGGCAATAGCCTTCATTCCCGTATTAACCGCCTTATTTACAAGACCGGGGATAGAAGACATCCCATCCAATAAAGAATAATGGGAGTGAACATGTAAATGTACAAAAGGATGTGCCATCATTTTTTTATTTTATGCAAAAGTAATCAACTTAAATCAGGGAACCAATAAGTATTATCAATCTCGAGTTAAAATCATTTTATAATTGTAAAAGGAAGAAAGAGAAAAGCGCGAAGGCTC
>DAIQOU010000504.1:2283-3801 GCA_036787725.1 Bacteroidales bacterium | reverse complement strand
TTTAACTGTTCCTAATTTAAATGTATTGGTTTATGGAAACACCCGAAAACAAAAAAAACAAACGATCTGTGTTGAGTAAAACGATTCTTGTCATTGCATTCCTGTTGGTTGCGGGAATCTCCGGTTTTGTCTATTACAAGTATTTCTACGTATTCGGAGAAGGAGTGAAAGAAGGTCAGCTTAATTATGTGGTTTACAAAGGTTATGTATTTAAAACGTATGAAGGCTTACTGATCCAGGAGGGGTTTCGCGCTCCCAAATCGGGCTTGGGCTTGGTTGAGTCGGAAAAATTCGAATTTTCCATCTCCAATAAAGAAGTGGCCGAACGACTCATGGCAGCCGGCGAACGAAACGTCAAATTGCACTATAAAGAATACAAAGCCGCCATTCCCTGGAGAGGCTACAGTAAATATGTAGTAGACAGTATCATATCCATAAAAGAAAATCCGGCTCCCCCTGTTTCGATTTAAGGGCCCGGGCCTGTAAACAATAAATAAAAAATGAAAGAAAGTACAATAAAACGCTTGGTAGCCAAGCCGGGAGAAAAGCATAAGGTCTCGGATTTCAAATCCGATTATACGGCTAAAATGACTAAGACGGAAGCAGTGCAATTACAGGAAGAGAACAACCGAAAACTGGCCAAGCTGCAAGAAAGGCTGTATGCAAACGACCGGCATGCTGTATTGATTCTGTTTCAGGCCATGGATGCCGCCGGCAAAGACGGAACCATCAAACATGTCATGTCGGGAGTCAATCCCCAAGGTTGTCAGGTATTCTCCTTCAAACAACCTTCATCCGAAGAATTGGATCACGATTATTTGTGGAGAATCAGCAAATCCCTGCCCGAACGCGGCCGAATCGGCATTTTCAACCGTTCGCATTATGAAGATGTATTGATCTGTAAAGTACACCCGGAAATCTTGTTAAAAAACAAACTGCCCGATATTAACTCGTTGCATGACATCAAGGATGGTTTTTGGGAAAAACGCTACAAACAAATCAATAACTTTGAACAATACCTGATGGAAAACGGTATTCATGTGATTAAGTTCTTCCTGAATATTTCACATCAGGAACAGGAAAAACGTTTTCTGGCCCGATTGGAGGACGAAGCCAAGAACTGGAAATTCTCTGCTTCCGATTGGGAAGAACGAGGCTTTTGGGAAAATTACATGGACGCTTATTCCGATATGCTGACTTATACCTCCACGCCCAAATGCCCCTGGCACGTAATCCCGGCCGATCATAAATGGTTTATGCGGTATGCTGTCGGACAAATCATATTGGATGAAATCGAAAAACTGAATCCTCAATTCCCCGTACTCTCCGCAGACGCCAAAAAGAAAATGGAAGAAGCAAAACGAATATTAAAAGGGAAATAGATAAATATATCGGAAATTTTCGGTTCTCCTTCAGGCAGTACCATCCGGAGATTGCAGGGAGGGGAATTTATCGAATGCATTAGGGGGAACTCCTCTGTCATACTTAACAGAACTTCTCCGTTATACTTAACAGAAG
>DAIQOU010000504.1:0-2183 GCA_036787725.1 Bacteroidales bacterium | reverse complement strand
CTCTGTCATACTTAACAGAAGTTCTCTGTCATACCGAACAGAACTCCTCCCCTGCATACAGGATTACTTCTCCCCTGCATTAACCGGTGTTTCGTCTCCTCTTCCTTCTTTTTAATAAAGATTCTACCCGATTCTCATTTTTAATTCCTCATTCTTTTTGGCATTTTCGTAATACTTTCGCCAACTTTTTCAAGTTATAAAACAAGGGATCTCCCGACTGTATACCGAGCATAACGGAATTCTTTTCAATCCGGGTTTCCAACAATTCCGATAACTCCCGAGGATGAATCTCTTTCGTCAAAAAGCGTTCTAACGGTTTCCAATTAAACATTTTCATAAATAAAGGTTTTAATGAATAAACGAAGCAAAGAAAGAAAACCTCCGATTTGTACGATCCGAATAATTTGTTGTAAGGTACCGGTAGAATACAAATCGGATAAAAGCACAATGTTAAGTTATTTTTCCTATTTTTGTTTCACTAAATAAAAACAATATGAATACGAAACCTAAAACCGACATCCATCACGGAAAAAACATCAAACGCCTGCGCGAAATATTGGGAGTAAAACAGGAAGCCGTTGCTTTCGACCTCAACATGTCGCAACAGCTTTTCTCGGACATCGAAAAAAGAGAAACCGTGGAAGAAACCATGATCGACAAAATAGCGCATGCACTGAAAGTACCTGCCGAAGCAATCAAAAACATGACAGAAGAATCAGTAATGAATTACATCAATAATTTTAATGAAAAAATAGAGAATATTAACGGGCCCGGAGCGTTTGTCGGATCTAATGATTACATAAGTTGTTCCTTCAACCCGATCGATAAAATAGTAGAACTCTACGAACGCATGCTGACCCTCGAACGGGAGAAAAATGCATTGTTGGAAGAGAAAAGTAAATAGAGAAGAGGACAACCTCCCCCGAGTTACGCTTCGCTCACTCGGGGCTATGTACATTTTATCCCGGTAGGGGTAAGCGCTTGCAATTCATAATCCGACCGGGAAATACCCGAACTTTTGAGACAGCCGCTTGTACGACCCGAAGCATCGGCCACCGGTTTCATCGTTGCGTTTTCATCCCTTCTCACCTTCATCTCCGATGATAGAGCTTGGTGTAGCCGTTGAAAACGTTTCATCAATCACACTCAAAATAAATTCAATAAACGGGGTGCATCCGCTTTCTCCCCCGCCAGCGGCAATAGCATGATAATATTCTCTGCGATATTTATAAATCAGATTCTCTACCGGTAAGTTCTTAAAGACCGGTCGCCACCGGCCCAAAATGAGTGTTTGCCAAAGCCTTCCGACTCGTCCGTTTCCGTCCGAAAACGGGTGTATAAATTCAAACTCGTAATGAAAAACGCTGCTTTTTATAAGCGGATGTTCTTCGGTACCGCTCAACCAATCCAACAGATCTTTTATTAAATGCGGAACCTGATCGGCCGGCGGCGCGTAATGTATTATTTCGTCACCGGAAGCCACACCAACACCTCTCGTTCGAAAATGTCCGGCATCGTCGATCAAACCCGCTTCCATTGTAAGATGAGCTTTTAACAAGTCATCCGTATCAATCGGATTTAACTCATCGAGCAGTTCATAAGCTTTTATTGCATTCCGTATCTCTTGGATTTCATTTAGAGGAGCAATGACGGGCTTTCCGTCCAAAATAGCAGTAATCTGATCGGTAGTCAATGTATTTCCTTCAATAGCCAAGGAGCCCTGAATCGTTTTTATTCTGTTTATCCGATGCAAGCGCAGTTCTTCCCGGGCATAAAAACTCCCTACGGCTTCACTTATCCTTGAAATCAAGTCGATAATCTTCGGTGTTATTTTATATGGAGGAATATACGACATAGTCTTGCAAAGGTAGGAATTATATTTTACCGGAGCAGTTGCAAGGTAGATTATTAAAACAACACGGTCCTGTTATTTCAAGCGATTCATAAAATTACCTGTTGTTCGTTAAGGCCAATACTGAAATTTATCTGTCAACCCATATCTTTCGATAAAGTTAAACCCGATATCCAGCGTTATCGGTTTCCCCTCACAAGTGTATCGAAAATAACGTCCGTCGGTTTCGATATAAAGACATTCGTGATCGGAATAAATACCCCGGCCGGAAATATGTGGAAAATCCAGTGTGCGTTGACCCCGTGCGCCAAGGCGGAGTTGACCCCTTGAA
>DAIQOU010000503.1:0-3802 GCA_036787725.1 Bacteroidales bacterium | reverse complement strand
AGCCCGATTACAAATATTTATTCCCCTTACCTGAAAGATAAGCAAAACCATCTGTATATAAATCATGTCCGTGGATTATATAATATACTGCAACGTGTAACGGATAAATATCCGCATGTGGAAATGATGATGTGCTCCGGCGGAGCAGGTCGCTGCGATTACGAAGGGCTTAAATATTTCAGCGAATTCTGGTGCAGTGATAATACGGACCCGATAGACCGCTTATATATACAGTGGAATTTTTCCAAGTTCTTCCCAATCAAAGCCATGGCCGCACACGTTACCGGCTGGAATAAGAATGCAAGTATTAAGTTCCGTACCGATGTAGCCATGATGTTTAAGTTTGGGTTCGATATCAGCCTCAAAGAACTTTCCAACGAGGAAAGAGAATTCTGTAAGACAGCCGTAAAAAATTATAACTCCTTGAAAGACGTAATCTTGAACGGTAATTTCTATCGATTGGTTTCTCCTTATGAAGGCCAACATACATCCGTAATGCACGTTAGCCGGGATAAAAACAGAGCTGTACTCTATGCTTACGATCTATTTCCCCTGTTTGGCGATAAACTTCGCTGTATCAAACTTGAAGGGTTGGAACCTATGAAAAAGTATCTGGTAGAAGAAATTAACCTTATGCCGGGAGTAACTTCAACGCCGGACGAAAACGGGAAAGTATACACGGGCGATTACTTGATGAAAGTCGGTATAGACGCTTTTACCGTCAATCGCATGCACAGTCGGGTCTTCAAACTTACAGTACAGTAAGAGGTTTATAATAAAAAGAAGGTATTTCAAAAGTCGTCACAAACAACGAAACATACAAGTAAAAACAGCTGCTTTTGAAATATCCTTCCGAATATTCAATACCTTTGAAAATCTATACCGCAAATTAATAAGAATAATAAAATTACAGTTAGAACTTAAAATTAAAAGATCATGAAAAAGAAAAGTTTAATCTTTATTCCATTGTTCTGTCTCCTGTTTTGCTTTCCCAACCCGGGAAATGCAAGGGAAATGTTTACGGTAAAATCGCCGGACAACAGAATTCTTGTGACTGTCTCCATAGGAGAGAGTGTAGAGTACACCGTATCCCACGAGGGTGACATGTTGTTGGATAAATCGGCCATATCAATGACCTTAACGGATGGTAAAGCTTTCGGTAAAAATGCCAAATTGTCGGGTTCGTCAACAAGAACCGTAAATGAAACAATTGAGGCATTCGTTTATAAAAGAAAGAAAGTGATTGATAATTACAATGAATTGACCCTTAAGTTCAAAGGAGACTACAATATTATTTTCCGAGCATATAACGACGGGATGGCCTATCGTTTCGTATCCGCTTCCAAAAAGCCTTTTATTGTGGAGAGTGAACAGGCTGAATTTAATTTCCCCGAGGATAACAAAATATATGTAGCCTATGCCAATATAAAAGGGCCTCTTGAACAACAGTATCAAAATTCATTTGAACAACCTTACCATCATATAGCCTTATCCGGTTTTGATAAAGCGCGTTTAGGTATGTCTCCGCTTCTGGTGGAAAGTATAAAAGGAAAGAAAGTATGTATTACCGAGGCTGACCTGATGGATTATCCCGGCATGTTCCTTTACCCGGGTGATAAAAGTAATTCGTTGAAAGGTAAATTCGCCCCATACCCAAAAGAAATAAAACAAGGCGGACACAACAATTTGCAGGGCATGGTACAATCCAGAGAAAACTATCTTGCAAAATACAACGTCGGAACTCATTTCCCATGGCGTACCGTAATTGTTTCAGCAAAAGATACGGAACTGGCTGACAGCGATATGGTATATAAACTGGCGACTCCCTCCAAAGGGGACTATTCATGGGTGAAACCCGGCAAAGTAGCCTGGGAATGGTGGAACGATTGGAACCTGTACGGCGTCGATTTCAAGACCGGAGTCAATAATGAAACATATAAATACTATATTGATTTTGCTTCAAATCATGGTATCGAATATGTAATATTGGATGAAGGGTGGGCAGTAAATCTAAAAGCCGACTTATTTCAGGTGGTCCCTGAAATAGACCTTAAGGAACTGGTAAGATATGCCGAAAGCAGAAATGTAGGACTTATCCTTTGGGCGGGTTACTATGCTTTTGACCGGGATATCGAAGGGATCTGTAAACATTACAGCGAAATGGGTATCAAAGGATTCAAGGTAGACTTTATGGATAGGGACGACCAACCGATGGTTGATTTCCACCGCCGTGGTGCGGAAATAGCCGCCAAATATAAAATGATGCTTGATTATCACGGGACTTATAAACCTACCGGATTACACCGTACCTATCCCAATGTAATCAACTTTGAAGGGGTGAACGGTCTGGAACAATTAAAGTGGTCGGGCCCGGAACTCGATCAGGTAAAATACGATGTGTTAATACCGTTTATCCGTCAGATTGCCGGACCGATGGATTATACTCAAGGTGCCATGCGCAATGCTACAAAAGAAAATTACAGAATGGTTTATAACGAAACGATGAGTCAGGGCACACGATGTCGGCAGCTCGCCGAATACGTCATTTTCGAATCCCCGTTAAATATGCTGTGCGATAATCCTTCCAATTATATGAAAGAACCCGAATGTACCGAATTTATCGCCACGATACCTACAGTATGGGATAACACCATTTCTTTGGATGCTTCTGTCGGCAAATATATTGCGATTGCACGCCGGAGTGGAAATAACTGGTATGTAGGCGCTTTGACAGATGGAGAGGCACGGAATATGGAACTGGACCTTTCTTTTTTGGGCCCGGGCAATTTCCGGGGAGAAGTATTTAAAGACGGTATCAATGCAGATCGCGTAGCACGCGATTATAAAAAAGAAGTGATTGACATTCCTTCCAACCGTAAATTGCCGGTATCCATGGCTCCGGGTGGAGGATATGTTATCAAAATCTACCAAAAATAGCAGAAATGTTGAAGAGAAAAGGGACTGTCGTCCCTTTTCTCATTTGTTTTCGATCAACCTATTTTCTTCGGAATTGCTTCTATCTCTTCTTAAAATTTTATAAGCAAATTGTATAGCATGTTCACCGGCTCCCCGTCTTTAGTGGCCGGAAACCACTTCGGCATTTTTTCTACTGCATCTCTTATTGCCCCGGTATAGTCCGATAATGATTTCCCGCCAAACTCTAATCCGTCATGCCTTCGGGCCTGCGTATCATTTCGGATAAATCCGTCCTTGTCAATAATAACCATTACTCCAAATTTGCTTCCATCCCTATCCGGGCTCGGATATTTCATATTCTTTTCCAAAAACTCGGAAAGGCCGACTGCTCCTCCCAAAAACTCGGGAGAGGTATCTACTTCTCCTTCTTTAAATAGTCGGACATAGGTATAAACCGCCAACACCGTATCCAAAACAGTTTCATCTTCGGATGCCTCAATACCAAGCACCGAACTGTAGCTATCAAGCACTATATTATACTTCTCTTTTAAATCTTCCGTAAGATATAAGGTATCATTCGAAATATAATATTCATAAGTGTTTTTTTCGTTAGTGCTTTCGGTTATCAGTTTTTTTCCTTCGATACGATACTCATAATCAATCCCTCGCTCATCCACCACCTCATTTTTATCCGTAAAGGTAAGTTGCTTCTCGATATAAGAACCGGCTGCTCCCGCAACCGCACCTTCTATCCATTTTGCCAATTCGGAATTATTACTTTTTACGGCAACCCGGGCAGAACAAACTTCCCAACAACCGAGAATATCTTTTTGTATTTGTCCGTAAGAAGAGAGACAAACAAAAAACAGAATAAGAAAAGAAAAGA
>DAIQOU010000502.1:0-3805 GCA_036787725.1 Bacteroidales bacterium | reverse complement strand
GTTTAGACGGAGAAGTTTTTACGGATAAACAATTAAAAGAAAAGGTGACAGTTATCAACTTTTGGTTTGCGACCTGCATTCCTTGTATAGCTGAAATGGAGGCTCTCAATAAGCTGTATGAAAAGTTTGAGAATAATGAGAAGTTCCGTTTTTTGTCTTTCACTTTCGACAAGCCGGAAGTAGCCGAAAAAGCCGTAAAAAAGCATGCTATTCTTTTTCCGGTCTGTTGCGTGAGTCTGGAAGAAAGCAAACAGTTGGCTTTGAATCTGGGCTTTCCCACCAATATTATTGTAGATCAACAAGGTAAAATGGCATTCATTAAATCGGGAGGCAAACGCGATAAAGAAGCTTCCGCTCGGGAAGTCGAAAAGATGGAGAAAATAATAGAGCAATTACTTTCTCAATAGAACATTCATTTGCTGTTTGATTCTTTAATGTATTTTCGCTGTTCTTCAATCCGTTATCGGTTTATGGATATCGTTTTTGCGAATGGTTGCGGTAACCCGTTGGTTAATAAATCAATCTTAATCCTCCTCTCAATTCCAAATTAAAAGGTTTATCTTTTCGTACGGTCATCACATCGCTTTGATCATCGAAGTAATAACTGACCCCGGGCTCTACAAATACCCCTAATCGGTCTATCAATCGATAATTGACTCCCACATTGGCGGAAACGGAATATTGCAGTTCGGAAATTTTCAGGTTTTCGGAAGAAGAAGTTTGTTCAACAGAAGAGGTCTTCTCTTTACCGGAAATACATTTTTCTACTGCACCTCCCGCAGACGCATACAGAGATAATCGGTCATTTTCGAAGATGGAATACACAGCTTTCACCGGGATTCCGAGATAATGAAGATTGATGTCTTTTTCTATACTTGCATTATTTTTCTGCATGTGTGTTTCTTTTGAAGACAGATAAGCATAAGTCAATCCGGTCTCTACGGCCCATTTTTCAGAAACAGACTTCCTTACATATATTCCGGCTGTAATCGGAATCGAATAATCCGTATTAGTTACTTCTGTTGTTTCTGTTGTGTTGGAAGATTCTGTTGATAATACATTTAGAAAGTATTCTTTTGCCGAGGATCGTTCCATAGGCGAGGATACTCCATTTAAAGGTCCTCCGGAATTTCCCATGGCAAAAGCGATGGAAGTTTCTTTCTTTCTTTTTTTCTTAATGGATGTAGAAAAAGAATCATTCCATTCTTCGGGAGAAGTGTCGGCAATAAGAGGAATGGTACTGTCCGGATTTGTCTTACCCTTCTTTACTTCTTTATCTGAAGAAAAAGAGGGAGTATCCGTTTTTTGTTCTTGCGTGTCAACATCCGATGTATTCTTTTCTTGTAAGACGGGAACTTCCGCTTTTGCAATCAGGTTTCCGCTTTTTCCCAAATGAATCGGAACGGCGGATCCGGATGCGTTTGCTTTTTCCGGTAAAATACCGGACAGTTCCGGTTTCGGAGTGGAGGGGATTGATGAAGGGGTATTGGTGATCGGAGCCTCCGTTTTACTTATCACAACAATTTCTTCATTTGGTATAAAAAAGCGTACCAAGCAAACGACAAAGATAATGGCTGCCGCTGCTGAAATTGCACGTTTCAGGAAAAAGAATTTCTTTCTCCGTTTTTCTTTATCCAGCTCTTCCGTTATTCGCGCCCACACGTCTTCCTCCGGAATCTGCCGGTAATCCTTTAACCGGCTGCGGAAAACTTTGGATAATATATCATTCCTATCGTTATTCATTCTCTTTTATGTATTTTTTTATCTTGTTGGCCAATATATTTTTTGCTCTTGACAATTGAGATCTCGAAGAACTTTCATTAATATTTAACTTTTCTCCTATTTCTTTATGAGAGAAATCATCAATCACATACATATTAAAAATAGTTCTGTATCCCGCCGGTAATTCCGAAATAAACTGCATCAATGCATCAGTTGAAATTAAATCATATTCAGCTTCTTCCGGACCCGTTGACTCTTTCCATTCATCCAATGCAACCGTTTCTTTTAATGCATTGTTTTTTCTCAAATATTCAAGACAGGTATTTGTAAATATCCTGCTCATCCATGCTTTTAAAGAACCTTCTCCTCTGTAATGAAATGAATCGAAGGATAGAAATACTTTTATGAATCCGTCATGCAGTATATCTTGAGAAGTCATTTGATCTCCGATATAACGCAAGCAAATTCCCAACATCTGCGGGGAATAAATTTCATAGAGTATTTGTTGTATCGTACGGTCCTTTTTTTTGCAACCGTCTACCAGCTCTAATTCGGTCATTTCATTATTTCTGAATAATAAACGGCTAAAAATACAAAATGCTGCATCTTTTTATACTATCATTCTGAAAAAAACATTAAAAAGTAGAGTTTCTTTTCGTTTCTTGTACACGTTAGAGAGGGAGTTGCCCAAAAAGATGTTGGAGAGAAAAGGTTTTCCGGCGAAATAATACCGGATGATCGAATACATTCACCGGCTCAATCCGTAAAAAGGAGGATTTATACAACCGGTAAAAATCGAATTAATAAAATAGGATGAAATAGAGAAAACCGAAAGTATTACAATGTGTACGCAAACATGCTTTTTTGTGCTCAAAATGAACCGTCAAAGGGCCGAAAAACAAACAATCTTTTTAAATACTTGTTTACATTATTACAAAGTATTGTTAAAAATAATATAACTTTGCAGAAATTTTAATACACTTCATTTCCAAAAAGTATGGCTAATATAATTAAGATTAAGAAGGGCTTAAATATTAATCTGAAAGGTAAAGCCAATGAAATCATTTTACCGGCAACAACGTCTGAATTTTATTCCGTTTTTCCGGACGATTTTCCCGGATTGGTTCCTAAACTCAATGTAAAAGAAGGTGATAAAGTGGTCGCCGGATCGGTTTTATTACATGATAAAAATCATCCGGATGTGAAGCTTGTCGCTCCTGTAAGCGGTGAAATCGCAGCTGTCAATCGAGGCGAAAAAAGAAAACTGTTAAACATTCTTATTAAAGCGGATGAAAAGATTGAATATGCGGATTTCGGAAAAAAAGAGGTTAATTCACTTTCGTCGGAACAACTGAAACAATGCCTTTCAGATGCCGGTCTTTTTCCTTTTATAAGGCAACGTCCTTATGACAGGATTATCAACCCACAGGATACGCCGCGGGATATTTTTGTTTCAGGCTTTTTTTCGGCGCCGTTGGCTCCCAATTTTGAGTTTATTATAGAGGGGGAAGAAAAAGAATTTCAAACCGGATTGCAGGTATTGGCAAAATTAACTCCGGGGAAGGTATATCTGGGTGTTCATCGATCGTGTGTGAAAACTTCCGTAAAGAATGCCGAGCATGCGGAAGCGGTTATGTTTGACGGACCTCATCCGGCAGGTAATGTGGGAGTGCAAATCAATAAAATTGCTCCCGTTAATAAAGGCGAGATTGTTTGGACAATGAGTCCGACAGATGTCTTGTTTATCGGACGCTTGTTTAATAAAGGTGTCTCCGATTTTTCCCGGCTTATCGCATTGACCGGCTCCGAAGTAAAAAATACAGGTTATCATCGCGTCATTCTCGGAACAAATGTAAGTAAGATATTACAAAATAATACTACTGAAGGGATTAAACTGCGTTATATCAGTGGAGATGTACTGACGGGAACCAAAATAGAAAAAGAGGAATATTTAAGGGCTTATCATAATCAAATTACCGTTATTCCCGAAGGAAACAATGTAAACGAATTTTTTGGTTGGGCGAGTCCGGGACTTAAAAAATTTTCCAATAGTCGGACATTTCTTACTTGGCTGATCGAGCCG
>DAIQOU010000501.1:0-3807 GCA_036787725.1 Bacteroidales bacterium | reverse complement strand
GAAAAGAATTTTTCACCCCTTTTCAAAAAACCTTTTTAACGACCTCCTATCCGAATGCCTATGCTCAATTTCACATTGTAGCGTTGGAGGATGATACAGAAGTGGAAGTCGTGCCTACTGCCCCCCTTTATAAATACGGAGGAAATTATGCTGCAAACGTCCCGATAAATCTCTCTTTGAAAAAAGGAGAAACGTTCGCTGCCAGAGCCGTTACCCGGCAACAAACCGAACGACTTAACGGATCTTATATTAGGGCTAACAAACCAATCAGTGTTACCATAGCGGATGATTTACTATTTAGTGTCAATGCTGCAGATGTGATTGGAGACCAAATCGTCCCGGTTTCATCACTAGGATCTAACTATGTGGTAATGAGGGGTCCTACAATATCCCCTACTTGGGATCATATTGTAATATTAGCTACAGAAGACAATACAACCGTGAAAATAAACGGAAATGTGTTTGGCGTATTTAACAGTGGAAAAGGGGAAGAATATATAATGAATAATACCATTCCTGTTTCCTATATTGAAGCAACAGCTCCCATTTATGTTTTTCAACAATCGGGAGTAAATAATGAAATGGGAGGCGCATTATTGCCCAGCATGTATTCCATTAACAGCAAACGCATTTCTTTTTATAAAGAAACGGCAAATAACAACTATTTATATTTATTGGTTCGAAGCGGCTATGAAGGAGATTTTTTAGTAAACGGATCCCCTACCGTTGCTCAAGCTTCCGCATTTACTACGGTTCCCTATATGCCAAGTGCCGATTGGAAATATGCTCAGGTAAATATTAAGTCACTGCCTGCCGGAGAATGTGTAGTGGAAAATACAAGAGGTCCTTTTTCGGTAGGATATTTTTTAGATGGAGGCGGCACTGCTTTATACGGTTATCTTTCCGGATTCGGACAATTGCAACTTCCCGATACTATTCGTAAATGTAAAGGACAAACGTACGTATTGGATGGAGGATATGCTCAAGAATATACATGGACTAAAGACGGAATACTCATTTCGACAGAATCTTCTATTTCGGTAGTTGCTCCGGGAACTTATAAATTAACAGCAAGACAAGATCCTTTTCTCGTTTCGGACAGTACAGTTATTATCGATAGCGATTTTGAGGTTAAATCACTGATTCCCGAAATTGTATTGGTCAATTCGGAACGAACTTTTTCAGTGACGGCCAATCCGGAGATTAAGAAGACTTTCGAATGGACTTTTGAGGGAGGAAATCCGGCTACAGCAACAACTGCCTCCGTAAATGTCAAATGGACTACGGTCGGACCTAAAAACATAGGGTTAAGAATAAGAAATACCGAATCGGATTGTGATACGATTATCAATAAAATCATCAATGTAGTAAATACTGTTTATCCGGATAATATGATTACTCCCGGCAATTGTACCGATCTGCCGGGATCATTTGATTTCAATTTGCGAACGGCATGGAGCGCTGAAGGAGGAAATGATTTGACGGGAACATTGATCGGCGATATAGATAATGACGGTATTCCGGAAGTAATTACTTATAACACTTCCTTAAATAAACTATTGGTACTTAACGGACAAACCGGAGAGTTAAAAGCATCTTTGGATATTCCGTTGGCAGAAGGTTCTCAATGGTCTCCGACAATGAATGCCGTACTGGCAGATGCAGACCGCAACGGAAAGAGTGAAATCATTGTGGTAAAAAGCGATTTAAGTATTATGTCTTATGAACTCGGAACAAATGGATTATTACAACCTAAATGGTCCGTTCCGGGTGACTATGAGAAACCCTCCTCGGCCCATGTAACGCCACAACCCTTAATTGCTGATTTCAATGGAGACGGTATTCCTGAACTGGTGGTATACAATCGAATTTTCAATGCCGCTACCGGAGCTTATTTGGGAGAAACGGAAGCGATTACTTCCGCCAATATGGGCATATCAATGAATCAAGGTCCTAATCTTATAACTGCTGCCGATATCGATAAAGACGGGGTAGTTGAATTGGTAGCAGGAGGAAAAGTATACAAAATAGATATTACGGAGAACGGAACAAAAGCCGAATGTGTTATAAAATATGCAAATGCTGCGATCGGAGATGGTTTTTCCATAGTAATCGATGCCGATACGGATACGGAGCCGGATGTCGTTGTTGCTACCATACAACAAGGAACAACAAAATTATATGTATGGAACCCCAAGTCCAATCGGATAATAGATGAAATTGATGTCTGTTCGGGTTGTTCCCACTCTTATCCGTTTGCCGGCGATATCGACGGAACGATAACCGGAGGAAAAAAATATCCGGAAATAGGATTAAATACCGGAAACAACGGAGGATATGCCTATGCATATAAGTACAATCCTTCCTCGGGAAAGTACGATTTAAAATGGAATCTGCAAACTGCGGATGCAGCCGGAACTTCCGGTATTTCGTTATTTGATTTTGATAATGATGATATTTTAGAACTGATCCATCAGAATAAAGATCAATTACGAATATTAAAAGGGGCGAATGATGGAACATCACCTGCCCTTGCTTCCTCCAATGCTTTTATTGAGTTATCCTCTCAAACCGCTTTTACCTATCCTGTTACAGCTGATATAAATGGAGATGGCAGTGCCGATATTTGTATAACTGCCGGGGGAAAAATCCATTTATTGGAAGGGAGCTCCTCTCCTTGGCCCGGAGCACGAACGGTTTGGAATCAAGTTAATTATGATCCCGTAACAATAAATAAAGATCTTACGGTTCCTTTCATCGTTGCTCTTAAAAATGTGGTAATTAACAATAAATATCCTTATAACGGCGCTCTGCTTCAAGTTTCTTTTGCTACGGAAAATACATACCAACCGGTAATGGAAGCTCCCGATCCGGCAGTTGAAAAAATATGGCCGGAACCAAATGATAATAACATACGGGTTTGGGTAAGAGTTAAAAATTTAGGAATAAAAAATGTAAACCCCGGTCTGCCTGTTGCCTTGTATGGAACAGCTCCTCCTTCCTCCCCTCCGATTGAAGTAAAAAAGCTTGAAAAAGGATTGATTCCGGGAGAGTTTACAGATGTGTTCTTTGATATTTTGGTAGAACAAATGGCAGAATCCATGTCGGCAAGAGTTCAGGACGACGGAAACACTTTCCCCGCCGGAGGGCCCTATTTAGATTGTAATTTGGCTAATAATGTAATTGAATATCATATTCATAAGGATAACGGATTAAATGATTTTTACGGGTATGCTGCCGGAACTGTCTCCTTGGATATTTTAGTCAATGACATTATTACTTATGAATCTCAACCCGTCCAAATGACACATCTGTTGACCTATTCTTCTACAGCCGGTTCTGTACTGAACATTCAAGATAATAAATTGGAATATTCATCTTCGGGATTCTTAGGAATAGATACTGTTTCCTATTGGTCTTATGGTTTTACCTCCGACAATTTTCCGGTGGTAGCATCTGCTAAAGCATATGTATATGTTTTTCCAACTGTGATACCCGGTTGTTCTGAGGGGGTTAATTTGCAAATTAATGATATTCCCAATGATGTTCGGGTGAATTGGTTCGATGCCGGCACCGGAGGAAATGAAGTCGAGAATGCTGCGGGAGGGCACATATATAATTTATATGCCGAGGTTACTTTTGATGTATCAAAATTCAATCCGACCGCCGCTTTTAATAACCGTATTCCGGTTGAGTTGACTATAAAAGAAATGGCAGAGGTTATGTACTGGAACACACAGGCTCAAAATAGTAACTGGAACGATCCGGCCAACTGGACAGACGAATCGGGTACGGTATTGAACACGG
>DAIQOU010000500.1:0-3809 GCA_036787725.1 Bacteroidales bacterium | reverse complement strand
GTAAAACGGGGGAACAAATTCAGACAGAAATTAAAAGCAATACTAAAAAATAAATATGTACAAAGAGATTTTACTTTTTTGTTTGTTGGTAAGTATAGGAAGTACATTGTTTGCTCAGGAAAAAACAGATTCTACGCAAGTCCTAACTTCTATTTCCGACTCCGTTCCAAGTGAGGAATCTTATGAAATACCGGTTATATCTTATACTCTCAATAGGAAGAAGTATGAAATTGCAGATATAAAAATTACCGGAGCCGATAATTACGATGATTTTGTTCTGCTGGGTTTTGCAGGTCTTTCCGTGGGAGATAAAGTAGAAATCCCGGGAGAAGAAATAACCGGAGTGGTAAAAAAATTCTGGAGGCATGGCTTATTTTCGGATGTTAAAATACTGGCAACCAAAATGACAGAAGATAAAGTCTGGCTGGAAATTGTGCTGGCTCCTCGCCCAACCATTTCGGAAATCCGTATTACGGGAGTAAAGAAAGGGGAAAGAGAAGATTTAATGGGGATAATCGGAATGGCAAAAGGAAGCCAGGTTACTCCTAACTTAATTAACAGGGCAAAGTTAAAAGTAAAAGAATATTTTGAGGGAAAAGGATTCAGTAATGCAACTGTAGATGTAAAACAAAAGGATGATTTGGCCAATAGAGGAAAGATCTTTTTAGATGTAGATGTAAATAAAAACGAAAAGACGAAGATTCAGGAGATTTTTATTGCCGGTAATAAAAACCTGGATGATTATACGCTTAAAAAAGCGATGAAAAAAACGAATGAAAAATTCGATTTGAGTAAGCGTTTTCGTCTGAGCATCCGGAAGTTGTTCAGTACGAAAAAATATGTAGAAGAAGAATATAAAAACGATTTGGAAAATATTATCCAAAAATATAACGAATTAGGGTACCGAGATGCTTATATCGTTTCGGATAGTGTGGTGCCTTATGATGACAAACGGGTATCTATTCATATTAATATTGACGAAGGAGAGAAATACTATTTAAGAAATATTCGTTGGGTAGGAAATACCCTCTATCCTACCGAACGACTGGAATATGTATTAAACATGAAGCCGGGAGACGTATACAACCAAAAAAAACTAGGAGAACGTCTGCAAACTGATGAAGATGCCGTATCCAACATTTATTATAATAACGGATATATCTTCTCTCATATGGATCCGGTGGAAACATACGTGGAAAATGACTCGGTAGAAATCGAAATACGGATCATAGAAGGTCCTCAGGCTACTATTAACCGAGTAATTATTAATGGTAACGATCGGTTATATGAAGATATTATCCGCCGAGAATTGATGACCAAACCCGGCCAATTATTCAGTAAAGATGCATTGATGCGTTCATTACGAGAGTTGGCACAGATGGGACATTTTGATCCGGAAAACATGCAACCGGATGTGCAGCCCAACCAAGATAACGGAACTGTCGATATTGCTTATAACTTAACATCGAAAGCGAATGACCAAGTCGAATTATCGGCCGGTTACGGACAGACAGGTGTAATCGGACGCTTAAGTTTGAAATTTACTAATTTTTCGATGAAAAATTTAATAAAAAGGGGTCATTACAAAGGAATACTTCCTCAAGGAGAAGGACAAACCCTTACTTTAAGCGGACAAACCAACGGACGATACTATCAATCATACAACATCTCATTTTTGGATCCGTGGTTTGGAGGAAAAAGACCGAATTCTTTTTCTGTAAGCGCATGGTACATGGTCCAAACAGGAATGTCCAGCCGATACAGCAATTATTATGATCCCTACAGCAGCTATTACGGATACAATAATTACACTTACGATACCGATAAACACATGAAAGTAATGGGGCTGTCGGTAGGATATGGGAAACGGCTAACTTGGCCGGACGATTATTTTCAGGTGATGGCTAATTTAACATTTCAACGCTATTTGTTAAAGGATTGGAATTATTTCGTTGTGCAAAACGGAAGCAGCAACAATCTGAATTTAACATTATCTCTATCCAGAAGTTCTATAGATAATCCGCTATATACCCGACGGGGATCACAATTCATGGCATCGGTGAGTCTTACTCCTCCATTTTCATTATGGGATGGTAAGGATTACGCTTCTCTTTCCGACTATGACGGATCCAAATTTAAATGGGTAGAATATCATAAATGGAAATTTCAGGGAAAAGTATTTATGCCTTTAGCCAATCCGGAAACAGTAACCCGAACCCCGGTATTGATGGGAAGAACAGAGTACGGATTCTTGGGGTCGTATAATTCAAATAAAAAATCGCCTTTTGAAACGTTCTATATGGGAGGAGACGGAATGACCGGTTATTCAAGTTATTATGCTACAGAAACAGTGGGATTAAGAGGGTATGAAAACGGATCATTGACTCCCTCCGGAGCAGAAGGATATGCTTATTCCCGCATGGCATTGGAATTACGTTATCCGTTGTTATTGGAACCGACCTCCACAATCTATGCATTAGGATTCGTAGAAGCCGGAAATGCGTGGAGTAATGTAAAAGCATTCAACCCTTTTGATTTGAAACGGTCTGCCGGGTTCGGAGTTCGGATATTTTTACCTATGATCGGATTGATGGGAATTGATTGGGCATACGGATTTGATAAAGCATTCCATACGGATACAGACCGTAACGGAGGCGAATTTCATTTTATTTTAGGACAAGAATTCTAAATTTTTAAAGTATTAATTGATTATTCACTAAATTCAAGCTGATATGAAAAAGTTTGTATTAATTATTAGTTTGGCCTTTGTGGCAATAGCATCGCAAGCTCAAAAGTTTGCTTTGATTGACATGGATTACATTTTAAAAAATATTCCCGATTATGAAATGGCAAATGAGCAACTGAATACACTTTCCAAAAAATGGCAGGGAGAAGTAGAGAAAGTGCAACAAGACGCTCAAAATCTATACAAAACTTATCAAGCAGATATTGTTTTCCTTTCTGCAGAGATGAAAACCAAACGGGAAAATGAAATTGTGGAAAAAGAAAAAGAAGCTCAAGAGTTGAAACGTAAATATTTCGGACCGGAAGGAGAGCTATACAAAAAGAGGGAAAGTTTAGTCAAACCTATTCAGGATGAAATTTATAATGCAACAAAAGAAATATCAGAAGCTAAAGGATACAGCATTATTTTAGACCGGGCATCGGCAATGAGCATTATTTTTGCTTCTCCAAAGATAGATATTAGTAATGAAGTACTTGCAAAACTGGGATATTCAAAATAATTCCTTACATTTGCGAAGCTTATTGATTCAAAAACAGATTTAATAAACTTTATAAATAATATGATGTTCAAGAAAATTGTTTTAATTGCAATGATACTCCTGCCAATGGGAGTTTTTGCTCAAGAGCTTAAAATTGCTCATGTTAGCTATCAGGAAATTTTTGCAGACATGCCTGAAACTGCTGCTGCTCAAAAGGAACTTACCACATTAAATGAATCGTTGGAAAAGGAACTTCAAACCATGCAAGAAGAATATAATAAAAAATATACCGAGTTTATGCAACAACAAGATTCGTTGGCCCAAAGCATAAAAATAAGGAGGATGCAGGAAGTGAACGAAATCAAAGATCGGATTGAAACATTCTTCCAACAAGCTAATCAAGAAGTGGAAAAGAAAAGAGAAGAATTGAATGTTCCCATCTTAACTAAGATTAATGACGCGATTAAAGCTGTCGGAGCAGAAAATGGTTTTTCTTATATTTTGGAAACCGGTCAGTTTTATTTTGTTTCTCCAAATGCCACGGATGCGACTCCTTTGGTAAAGAGAAAGCTGGGATTGAAGTAA
>DAIQOU010000499.1:0-3814 GCA_036787725.1 Bacteroidales bacterium | reverse complement strand
TTCCGAGTCCGAGAGAAAGAACTTAAAGGAAAAAAGAGTGAAATCACCCTGTGACACACCCCTTTTCCTGCGATAATGAAAATAATAAATTTAGATTTGACCGATTGAAGTTTTTAAATTTGTGTTCTAACCTAATCGGACCGATCCGCTAATTTATAATTTAATCGGATATCACTTCCGTTTTAAGGGAATGCGATGAAACCGAGTACATACCCTCCAGACCCATTCCACAGGCCCGTAGTAAAACCGATTCATCCACCAATTACTGTAGATTATTTGAATTGTATAAAGCAGAATACCCAATAAGAAACATTCCAGAAAACTGAGTTGTACTGCCAAGTTGGCCCCAAAGCCATAGAATAAAGTTACACCCATTACCGATTGAGCCATGTAATTTGTAACACTCATCCGACCGACCGGCGCTATTTTGTCCAATGCTTTTCGTGCTCCGGTCTTATAATATAACAAGACAAAACAACAAATATACATCATCATCATTCCCAAGTTGGCATACATTTTAAACAATGTATTTCCCACCCGAAGAGCAAAACCCTCTATTCCCAAATGCGGAAGTAATATTACTGCCAGATAAAAAATAGCAAATACAGCAATACTGTACGGAAGCATCTTACGACTGTAAAAAATCATTTTTTCTTCACTTTTGTGGATACCTTTACGCCCGATAAGCATGCCCAGAATAAATAACCCGATCAGTTGAAGGTATCGGGAATTATTAAAGATCCAAAGCAATTTGGCCGCTTGGCCTTTCCATAGATTAAATTCGAGTACATCCGCCAAAGACCCGTGAATATATATATTAGCACAAAGTTCATATAATTCATTCATGAAAGAAACTGCTTGTGTCGGTTCATTGGGAACATTATTACTCAACAACGAGACAAAAGCAACGACATCCGGTAATTGAAGAAATAAAATAATACTTATTATCACCAGCCATTTAGTAGGAACTTTATAAAGTGGTATGAGAAAAAGTCCCAAAATGGCATATACCACAAAAAATTCGCCCATATAGATCAATCCGTTGATATACCCCAATACAAACAATAAGAACATTCTCCAGGCAAACCGGCCTCTGAAATCGGATCCTTTAGCAGCTTGCGAGTCCATTTGCATAAAAAAGCTGAGACCGAAAAGCAATGAAAAAATAGCATATGATTTTCCCGCAAAAAGAAAAGAAACGGTTTCAAATACCACATGATCTATTTGTTGCCAAAAAGGAGAAGCAAGCCGGGGTATAAATGTAAGGTCAAAATGTTCCATGCAATGAAAAGACAAAATGCCAAATAAAGCAAAACCCCTCAACGCATCAATGGAGTTAATCCGTTTTTCAGGTACTGTGTATTCCATGAATTAAATATTAATTTGTTCTGTAAGTTTACCGGTAAAATTATTCACAGTAAGTCGCACAAGGTTGTCTTATCCGGTCAAAAAATAAGATATTCGATGCAAATGAAGAAAAAATACTGTAAAAGAATATTTTTAGCCTGTTTTGTCATTTTCCGGATATAAAAAAGCCATGAGAGTTCGGAAACTTTCATGGCTTTCATTCCGGTTATAACTTAAAACAACACCGACTTTTTCATTTCTTTTTCTTACCGGCATCTTTCCATTCTCGCGAGAAAGAATAGGGGAAATCACTGTCGGCTATACCTCTTTGTTTATTGGGTTCGGATGACATCCGGAAATTAACTTTTGCTCCGCTCATCAATTCGTTATGAGTTAAATAATTCTTTGTATGATTATTTCCATTTAAAGTCATAGAAGAAATATATCTTTTATCTTCAGCATTATCCAATGCTTCAATAACTACCCGATTCCCGTTTTCCAAATTTAATGTCACCTTTTTAAATAAGGGTGAGCCTACGATATACTCATCCGTACCGGGACACACCGGATAGAAGCCCAATGCCGTGAATACATACCACGCGGAAGTCTGTCCGTTATCTTCATCTCCGCAATATCCGTCAGGATAAGGGGTATATAATTTATCCATTACCTCCCGCACCCAATACTGAGCTTTCCAAGGTTCTCCCGAATAATTATACAAATAAATCATATGTTGTACCGGTTGATTTCCATGAGCATAATTTCCCATATTCATAATTTGCATTTCTCGTATTTCATGAATAACTCCTCCGTAATAACTGTCGTCAAACAAAGGCGGAACATTAAATACGGAATCCATCATCTCATTAAATCCGACTTTACCTCCCATAAGCTCTATCAATCCTTGCGGATCATGGAATACCGACCAGGAATAGTGCCAGCTGTTACCTTCAGTAAAGGCATCTCCCCATTTCAAAGGATTAAAAGGAGATTGGAACGTACCGTCTTGGTTTTTACCGCGCATCAATCGATGTTCTTTATCAAACAAATTTTTATAGTTCATCGCCCGTTTTGCAAATATTTCTATTTCTTTTTTAGGCTTACCCAATGCCTGACCCAATTTGTAGATAGTCCAATCATCATATGCATATTCCAACGTACGAGCTGCATTCTCGTTTATTTTGACATCATAAGGCACATAGCCTAACTTATTATAATATTCATATCCTAATCGTCCTGTCGAACCGACTGTCGGATGTACGGCATTGGTTCCATGAACAACAGCGTTCCATAATGTTTCGATATCATACCCGCGCAATCCTTTTAAGTAAGCATCTGCTACTACAGAAGCAGAATTATTTCCGACCATACAACCTCGATGGCCCGGACTGGCCCATTCGGGCAAAAAGCCGCTTTCCTTATAAGTATTTACCAACCCTTCCTGCATTTTTACATTCATAGAAGGATACATTAAATTCAAGAAAGGAAATAAACAACGAAAAGTATCCCAAAATCCGGTATCGGTAAACATATAACCGGGTAATACTTCTCCGTTATAAGGACTGTAATGCACTACATCTCCGTTTTTATCGATTTCATAAAATCCCCGCGGGAAAAGAACCGAGCGGTAAAGACAAGAATAAAAGGTTCTCAAATTATCGATATTATCGTCTTCCACTTCTATTTTTCCCAATACCCG
This sequence comes from Bacteroidales bacterium, assembly GCA_036787725.1. Classification (GTDB taxonomy): domain Bacteria; phylum Bacteroidota; class Bacteroidia; order Bacteroidales; family Azobacteroidaceae; genus DAIQOU01. The sequence goes on along the minus strand of DAIQOU010000499.1, from coordinate 768 downwards.
ATTCCATTCTGCACGACCTTTTTCCATTACACGGTCGAAAGAATCGTTCCCCAGTTCCTTCAGATTCAGTTCTGCCTGTTCGGGACTGATAAAAGAAGAAGCTACTTTTGCATGTACAATCTCTCCCTTACGGGTTGAAAAACCGATAATCCCCCCGGCATGATTCGTTTGGCTTTCCAACTTACCCTCCGAAATAACACTGTCTGCAACAGAGGCCGTATAAGTGAACGGCTTATCGAATACAACAACAAAATAATTCTTGAAATTCTCGGGCACCCCCCCACTGTTTTTAGTGGTATATCCTACGATTTTATTCTCTCCCGGAATGATTTTCACATAAGACCCTTTATCAAAAGCATCTACTACCACATAAGAATTGTCATTTTCGGGAAAAGTAAAACGAAACATCACCGCCCGTTCCGTAGGGGTGAACTCTGTTACCACATCATGATCGGCCAGATAAACCCGGTAATAATACGGTTTTGCTATTTCCGCTTTATGAGAAAACCAGCTGGCTCTTTTATTTTGAGCAAATACGGCCTCTCCGGTCACGGGCATAATGGCAAATTGACCGTAATCATTGATCCAAGGGCTGGGTTGATGAGTCTGTTTAAATCCGTTGATTTTATCTGCATCGTATGTATATGCCCATCCGTCTCCCATTTTTCCGGTTTGAGGCATCCAAAAATTCATTCCCCAAGGCCTTGCTATGGCCGGATAAGTATTGCCGGTTGATAAAGAGAATTTGGATTGAGTTCCTACCAACGG
>DAIQOU010000498.1:0-3818 GCA_036787725.1 Bacteroidales bacterium | reverse complement strand
TTTCTCCGAAAATTGCTTTTGATTGAAATAAAAACAAAAAGAGTAAACTATTTATTGATTTGATTATAGTAATCCTTTTTTTTATCATATAATTCTTTTTCAAAAATAATAGTTTCATACAGTTTGTTTCCTAAAAAAGCTCCTCCTGCAAATGTCAGGTGAGTATAATCTTTATTTGCCTTGGGAGGCTTGGAGTTTACCAATTCAATCATGCTGTTTTCTCCTCCCATTGCTTCATACAGATTCCAAAAAACAATGTTTGTTTCCGCACAAATTTCTCGTTGAGTCGAAACCATAGCCGGCACACCGGGCATGGTTTTGTATTCACCGTCTTTACGCATACTCCGATCGGATACTCCGATTAAAAGAAAACCGGCATTCGGAAAAGAAGCTTGCAAGTGTTGAATGGATTTAATCATATTGTCTCGAAACCACTTATAATTTGTTCGATTTGCTTCCATCACATTCAATCCGTATCCGAGGATGATCAGGTCGTAATTCAATAAGCTGTCAAAGCGGGTTAACATTTCCGTACTTATTCGATTAAATGTGAGTCCTGTATAACCGCGTATGGAGAAATTATCTACGCTGATTCCGGATAAATCTTCCAAGGAAATCCCGTAAACCAATAAGTCGTTTTTTGCCGGGAAAGAAATTTCTACATTCCCGATGTTTTGGTAATCTATATTTAATCGTTCCGGCAAACCGGAAGCTGTGAGGGTTTTGTTGCCGCTTTCTTCTCCTTTATTTAATTTGTAGCTTATGTTGACGGGAGTTGTTTTCAGATTATAAAATATACTTACCCGTTGGCAACTGTCCAAATGCTGTTTTTTTTCGGATCCGCCGTAATACACCCAAGAATGGTCTCCTTGAGGCAGAAAAACGTTTCCTCCAATTCCCGGTTCCGGTGTTTTCGAATCCGTTATCGAGTTAACTTTCCATCCTTTATATTGATGAATAACTGTTTGTCTGAAAGAACTTACATTTGAACTGAGCGGCATCATTCCTACACCTCTTCCTCCAAATTGATCTTGAAGCTTTTCTCTTAAATCACCGCAAAATATATCCCCTTCAATAAAAGAATCACCGAAAAATGCTACTCGAATTTTTTTCTTGGAATTAAGTGCTTCGAAAAAAGCATCCAATCCGTTTTGCTCTAAAGAAAAATCTTCAAAGCAAGTCAAATCATATCGGCAAGTATCTAAACGAGGCGGTTCCGGAATGGAATCCGGCTCTTGAGTAATTTCAGGCTCTTCTTTTCGTATATCGGATAAAATATCAATATGTCTCAGATGATATTTATCCGTAAAGGAAGCCGGAATAAAATCCAACGCTAATAAAATTATTATTACCGTCAGTATGAGATAAAAAACTGACGGTAAATAATTTTTACCTGACTTTTTTGTCATACGAAAAATATTCCTCCTTATTTCCCGCTAAAAGTTACTTTGTCAAAAAGGATCGATGGAATTCTCCAAGAACTGTTTTCTTTGGGGTCGTTACCTACCTCAATAATATTTTTCCACAATTCCAACAGATTGCCGGTAATATTCATTTCATTGATCGGGCTTGTTTCTTTTCCGTTTTCAATTAAAAAACCTTCCACTCCAAAAGAAAAGTCACCTGTGGTGCTGTTACTGTTTCCTCCGTTAAATCCGGTTATCCAAATTCCTTTGTTTACAGTTGATTTTAATTGGTTAAAATCATGGGAACCCGGTGCACACGTCAAAATGGAAGGGCCTTGTATGGTAGGAGCCAAATCCATTTTGGAAGCAATATAAGTATCGATGTAGTAAGTTTTCAGAATACCCTTTTCAATTACCGTTCGTTTTTCGGTGGCAACTCCTTCTCCATCAAACCAACGCGCTCCGATTGCATTTGGAATATGAGGATCGTCTATTAACGTGAAGCGGTCGGAAACAATTTTTTCTCCTATTTTATCCAGTAAAAAGGAGTTTTTTTGTTGCAACGAATTGCCGTATAATGCAGAAATGATGGGGGATAATAATCTTCCGATTTGCAAATTATCCACCAGCATGGGATATATTCCCGATTCGATAGGGGATTGTCCCAACTTTCGGATGGTCCTTTCCAATGCTTTTTTTCCGATATTTTCTTTTTCCAACTTATCCCAAAAGAGGGCAGTATCATACCAATAAGAAGAAGGCCGGGCATCTCCGGTATCTTTTAGGGAAGTAGAAGCGCTTAAACTGTAGTAAGTACTTTCGGATGCTCCCTCAAACCCGTTGCTGGAGATCATATAACTTCCGGATTTTCCGGAACTGAATCCTGCGGTTATTGAAGTGATTCTCGAATCGGAACCATATACTTCATTGACTGCGTTTTTAGCCAACCCGATTTTTTTATCGGCCGATATACTATCGTATGTTGGGTCGCACGTATTTAAGCTTTCACCATTTCCTTTATAATAGCGTTGAGGGTTCGGTAATTGGCGATGAGTATCCTCCGCCAGATATCGGGTAGTTTCAATGCCGTTGAGTATGAATTTTTTAAGTTCTTTTTCTTCAATTCTGTTTGTAGAGTAAGTTGCATATCGGTTTTGCGTAAAAAGTTCTATTTCCATACTATTTTCAACCGATTGCTGCAATTTATCCAACTGAGTATCTCTATATTCGAAAGAAGAATTATCGCCGCTGTAAATAGAGATTCGGGCATCGCTGCAACCATTTTCAAGCGCAAATTCCATCATTCTTTGCGCCAATTCTTTATGTTTTTGAGAAATCATTATTTTTAGTTTTTTGGGAGTTAACTTTAACTTTCGCCACCTACTGTCAATCTTTGTACCAATACCGAAGGCAATCCTTGAGAAACGGGAGCACTTTGCCCGTTCTTACCGCAAGTCCATGCTCCTTGATCTATGGCTAAGTTATTTCCTACCATAGTAATATCGGCCAATGCTTTAGGACCGTTTCCTATTATATTGATATCTTTGATAGGTTGAGTCAGTTTACCGTTCTCGATTAAGTACCCGGATTTAACATAAAAAGTAAAATCTCCTGCACCGATCTGAACTTGTCCGTTCGTGAAATTGTCCACAAATATTCCTTGTTTTACATTCGCAATAATTTCTTCTTCGGAATAATTCCCATTTTCCATGTAAGTAGCTCTCATACGCGGCATGGGTATATGTCGGAAAGATTCACGTCGTCCGTTTCCCGTAGAAGCTGTTTTATAGTATTGTGCACTGATTCGGTCATGCAAATAAGAATTTAATATTCCTTCTTTAACGATGTATGTTTTTTGGGAAGCGATTCCTTCATCGTCAAAATTAATTGAACCCCGGTCTCCTTCGATGGTTCCGTCATCTACCACATTGATATGTGCATCACAAACTTTCTTACCCAGTTTATCGGCAAAGATAGAAGTGTTTTTTCTGTTAAAGTCAGCTTCAAATGCATGTCCGATAGCTTCATGCAACAGGATTCCCGAACCGCCGGCTCCCATTACCACGGGCATTTCCCCTCCTTTAGGCTTGATGGCTTCAAACAAGAGAGCTGTTTTCTTAACAGCTTCTTGTGCTACGGTTTCCACTAAGTCATCGGTTAAAAATTGAAAATCTTTGCGGGCAGCTCTGGAAGAGTGAGCATTTTCAATTTTTCCTTCCTTTTCCATGATGCAAAAAGCGCTTAATATAACCATGGGTCTGTATTCGTGACAGAAAATTCCTTCCGAATTGCAGAATAGGATATATGAACCGGCGTCATTGAGAGAAGCGGTTACCTTACTGACTCTCGAATCCAGTTCAAAAATACGGTTATTCAGTTTTTGCAGATAAGGCATTTTTTCTTTTACCGAAA
>DAIQOU010000497.1:0-3824 GCA_036787725.1 Bacteroidales bacterium | reverse complement strand
CGGTTAATTTTATATTATTCTTTTCTTCCGGTTTTTTCGTATTGGTATTTTTGAAGGACTTTTTTTCTTCTGTCAGCCATCGAAAGCGACTCCTGTTAATATTGATTATTATTTTTTCTCCCACTGTTATTGTTCAACTGTTTACATTTTATATTGATTGGAGCCTTTATTCTCTGTTTTTAATTCTTATCTCTTCTCTCTTTTCATTAAAAAAAGTTGGCGGAATTCATTATTTTATTGTCACAATAGTTGTATTTTTATCTTCAAGTATAAAATTCAATATTTTATTTTGGATCGGATTCTTTATTCTGTTGTTTTTATTGTATTTTTTATATACCCATAAGAAAGAAATTGCCGGTAAGTTATTGCTGTGGTCTTTAATCGGCGGAATGAGCGGTGTGTTGATTGGCGGATTTAATCCGTACGTTACAAATATAAAAGGTGGAAATAATCTGTTTTATCCGTTAATGGGAGAAGGAAAAGTAGATATTATGGATCATAATACTCCCGAAATGTTCAGAAAGGGGAATCGCTTTCAGAACGTTGTATATTCTCTCTTTTCTCTTCCGAATAATCACAATACAGAGAATATGCCTTCTATTACGCAAGCTATTAAAGATTCGGGAGCTCAGGATACCCGGCGTGGCGGATTTGGCCCGGTATTTATATTTATACTGGTCGGTTGTACCTTTTTGTATTTGAACAGTAATCTATCTTCCGGAAGGAAGCGGAAAATTTATAATCTGTTCCTGCTTATTCTTTTTCTTGCCTTATTTATCCTTCCTGCCGGTTGGTGGGCTCGGTATGTTCCTTTCTTTTATGTGTTTCCGTTAGTTATGCTGCTGTATACAGAAAAAAACGGATTGAAAAATAAGAAGCTGAATATTGTTAAAACGGCAGTTTATTGTTTTTTTATTTTGAATATAGGTATTATATCTTCTGTTGTTCTTTTGAAAGCAGTGAAATATACAGCGAATGTAAAATATCAGTTGGAAGTATTAAAACATTCGGAGCCGGTACATCTTTTTTCCGAAAATGCCTCTTTTAGTATAAAGTTAAAAAAAGAGGGTATTCGAATCATAGCCCCGGATGAAACCATCCCATTAGACTACACCGTTATTTTTCTTCCGTCTGTAAAAGCCAATGCTGCAGAATTGAAATTAAACTCGGTTCCGGTTCCTTTCATAAAAAGGACAGAAGAAAAAATCAAAACCTTTACGGGGATAAAATGAACAGTTTATCGGAGTTTGTATCTCAAATAACAAAACTGTTTCTTAAATTTGCATTCTTTTGATATTGGAATTATAACTTAATCATAATATGGAATTAGCAAGCAAGTACAATCCTGCAGAAGTAGAAAGCAAATGGTATCAATATTGGTTGAAAAATAATTTTTTTCATTCCGAACCGGATGATCGTGAACCTTACACAATTGTCATTCCTCCTCCTAATGTAACAGGAGTATTGCATATGGGACATATGTTGAACAATACAATTCAGGATATATTGGTTCGTCGTGCACGGATGATGGGAAAAAATGCTTGTTGGGTGCCGGGGACAGATCATGCCTCCATTGCTACAGAAGCAAAAGTGGTTGCAAAGCTTGCCGAACAAGGAATTAAGAAAACAGACCTTGGCAGAGAAGAGTTTTTAGAGCATGCTTGGGATTGGACCCGGGAACATGGAGGAATTATTCTCGAGCAATTAAAAAAATTGGGAGCTTCTTGCGACTGGGATAGAACTGCCTTTACATTGGATGAACCCCGTTCTCAAAGTGTTCTCAAAGTATTTGTGGATTTATATCAAAAAGGCCTTATATATAGAGGAGTAAGGATGGTTAATTGGGATCCGGCTGCTAAAACGGCCATCTCGGATGAGGAAGTAAATCATAAGGAACAACAAGGTAAATTATATTATTTGCGGTATAAGATTGTAGGAGAGGAAGGGTATGCAGTAGTTGCCACTACCCGTCCCGAAACCATTTTCGGAGATACGGCTGTGTGTATTAATCCCAATGATCCTAAGAATACCCATCTGAAAGGTAAAAAAGTCGTGGTGCCGATTGCAAATCGGGAAGTAAATATTATAGAAGACGAATATGTGGATATCGAGTTTGGGACCGGTTGTCTGAAAATTACGCCGGCTCATGATATTAATGATTATATATTAGGTGAAAAACATCATTTGGAATCAATAGATATCTTTAATGATGACGGTACTCTTAATACCTATGGGTTGGGATATGCCGGGATGGATCGTTTTGAAGTTCGGGAGAAAATTGAAAAGGAATTGGAAGAGAAAGACCTGTTGGAGAAAACAGAACCTTATACAAACAAGGTCGGTTTCTCCGAACGTACCAATGTGCCCATTGAGCCGAAATTATCCATGCAGTGGTTTTTGAAAATGGAAAAAATAGCTAAATCGGCATTGGAGGCGGTGATGAATGATACCATCCGATTTTATCCGGCAAAATACAAAAATACCTATCGTCATTGGATGGAAAATATTAAAGACTGGTGTATCAGTCGGCAATTGTGGTGGGGACATCGGGTCCCGGCTTATTACTTGCCCGGAGGCGGTTATGTTGTTGCCGAATCCATCGAAGAAGCATTAGAAAAGGCTCGTCGGGAAACCGGAAACGAGGCTTTACAGCCCGGTGATCTGAAACAAGATGAGGATTGTTTGGATACTTGGTTTTCCAGTTGGTTGTGGCCCATTTCCGTATTTAACGGAATAAATGATCCCGATAATAAAGATATTCGTTATTATTATCCTACCAACGATCTGGTAACCGCCCCGGATATTATATTCTTCTGGGTAGCCCGTATGATTATGTCGGGATATGAATATCGTCATGAGCCTTGTTTTAGAAATGTTTATTTTACCGGAATCGTTCGGGATAAGCAAGGTCGTAAGATGTCCAAACAGTTGGGGAATTCTCCGGATCCGCTCGCATTAATGGAGAAATACGGTGCTGATGGAGTACGAATGGGATTATTGTTGACGGCTCCGGCCGGAAATGATTTGCCTTTTGATGAAGCTTTATGCGAGCAAGGGCGTAACTTCAATAATAAAATATGGAATGCATTTCGTCTTGTCAAAGGATGGAATGTAGCGGATGTGGAGCAGCCCGAATCTTCCCGGTTGGCAGGGGAATGGTTTGAGTCCCGATTGCTTAAAACGATGGAGGAAATGAATGAATCTTTTCGGAAGTATAAGTTGTCCGAAGCTCTGATGAATGTATATAAATTGTTTTGGGATGAATTTTCTTCGTGGTATTTGGAAATAATCAAGCCGGCTTACGGCCGGCCGATCGATCTAAAGACATATGAGACTGTTTTATCCTTTTTTGATCGTTTATTGCTGTTGCTGCATCCTTTTATGCCGTTTATTACAGAGGAACTGTGGCAGGCGTTGTACGAGAGAAAACCCGGAGAAAGCATCATGATTTCTCAACTGCCGAAAGAAACGGTTTACAACAGCGGATTATTGGTTGATTTTGAAACCATGAAAGAAATTGTCGGCGGAGTAAGAACCATTCGTTTGCAAAAAAATATTCTTAATAAAGAAACACTTCGGCTTCAAATTGTAGGGAAACATACTGTTTCGGCAGATCCGATTTTAATGAAAATGTGTAACCTTTCCTCGGTAGATATATGTTCAGAGAAGTCTTCCGATGCTGTTTCATTTTTGGTAGGGACAACCGAATATGCCGTTCCGATTGCCGGAAATATCAATATTGAAGAAGAACTCTCGAAACTGAAAGAAGAATTGAAGTATTATGAAGGATTTTTAAATTCTGTAGTAAGGAAATTGAGCAATGA
>DAIQOU010000496.1:0-3824 GCA_036787725.1 Bacteroidales bacterium | reverse complement strand
TACTTTTAAGATTCAACCCGACTCGCCTGTTATTTACACGTAAATGACGGGTATAAATTGTTTGGACGGAGTGCTTTCTCTTTTCCACGGGTAAGCGCAGCGTAGCCCGCGGGGATGAGTATGGTGCTTTTACGGGCTCCGCTCCGCTTACTCGCGGAGATGAGAGTGGCGATTTTGCGGGCGGGGGAATCAACAAACCGCATACGGTTTGTTTGTAAAACCGCCGGCGGTTCTATCGACAAACCGCCTGCGGTTTGCCTTTAAAACCGCTAGCGGTTTTTCTTCTCCCCTGCCTGCGGATAGTTGTTTCCCCTGCTGTGGAAAGATCATCGGTTGATCTCTGCGGTTGGAATGAAGTGACCGGAAAAGAGAGAATATATTCCGTAAGTTCGGGAAGAAAACCGTTCATCATACGGCTTTCAAAAAGTTTCATTATCTTTGACCTCCAATTTCACAACATAATCAAAAGAGAACAGAAAAAAGCATGGAAAAACAATTATTCTTGGGAGATGAGGCTATTGCTCAAGCAGCTATCGATGCCGGTCTTTCGGGGGTATATTCGTACCCCGGTACACCCTCTACAGAGATTACGGAATATATACAAGCTTCGTCTGTAGCCAATGAGCGAGGCATATTTTCCGATTGGTGTTGCAATGAGAAGACAGCGGTAGAAACTGCTTTAGGGATGTCGTATGCCGGCAAGCGTACGCTTTCGTGTATGAAACATGTGGGGTTGAATGTAGCTGCCGATCCGTTTATGAATGCGGCTTTGGCAGGAGTGAACGGAGGAATGATAATTGTTACGGCAGACGATCCTTCCATGCATTCTTCTCAGAACGAGCAGGATAATCGGTTTTTTGGGGACTTTGCCATGATCCCCGTTTTTGAGCCTTCCAATCAGCAGGAAGCCTACGATATGGTATACGACGGATTTGATTTTTCGGAAAAAACAGGATACCCCGTCTTGTTGCGTATTACGACCCGGATGGCTCATTCCCGTTCCGGTGTGGTTACTCGTGAAAGAAGAGAGCCGAATAAACTTTCTTTTCCCGAAAACGGACAACAACGATTTGTGTTGCTGCCCGGGAATGCCCGCAGGCGTTTTAAGGTATTGTTGGAAAAGCAAGGCGAATTTCTGAAAGCTTCGGAAGAATCACCCTATAACCGGTACTTTGATGCTCCCGATAAGAAATTGGGAATTGTAGCTTGCGGAATCGCTTTTAATTATTTGCAAGAGAATTATCCCGATGGTTTTCAACACCCGGTGTTGAAAGTCAGCCAATATCCCGTTCCGAAGAAACAACTGATGCGGTTGGTGGAAGAATGTGATGAATTGTTGATATTGGAAGACGGATTCCCGTTTGTGGAAGAACGGATAAAAGGATATTTGGGAATAGGCGTTCCGGTACACGGACGGTTGGACGGAACGTTGCAACGGGATGGAGAATTGAATCCGGATAAGGTAAGGGAAGCGTTGGGAAAAGAAGTCGAATCTCATTATATCATTCCGGAAGTGGTGGCAATGCGTCCGCCGGCTTTATGTCAGGGATGCGGTCATCGGGATGTTTATACGGCATTAAATGAGGTGTTGAAAGAATACGAGTCCCCCAAGGTGTTCAGTGATATCGGTTGCTACACATTGGGAGCATTGCCTCCGTTCCGGGCAATCGATTCGTGTATCGATATGGGAGCTTCGATTACCATGGCTCGAGGGGCATCGGAAGCCGGTGTTTTTCCGTCAGTAGCCGTGATCGGCGATTCCACTTTTACCCATTCGGGAATGACCGGGTTATTGGATTGTGTCAATTCGAATGCCAATGTATTGATTATCATTTCAGACAATGAAACGACTGCTATGACAGGCGGTCAGGATTCTGCCGCTACCGGACGGATACATGATATTTGTAAAGGATTGGGAGTTGATCCGCAACATTTACGGGAAGTGGTTCCTTTAAAAAAGAATTATGAAGAAATGAAAAACATGATTCGCGAAGAAATCAATTATCCCGGGGTTTCGGTAATCGTCCCGTGTCGGGAATGTATTCAAACCCATGCCAAAAAAGCGAAAAGTAAAAAATCCAAGGTCAATTAAAAAAACGAGAAGGTACATATGAAAACAGATATTATACTTTGCGGAGTGGGAGGACAAGGTATTTTGTCCATTGCGGCAGTGATCGGAGAAGCCGCTCTTCAAGACGGACTTTATATGAAACAGTCGGAAGTGCATGGAATGAGCCAGCGGGGAGGAGACGTTCAGTCTAATTTGCGTATCAGCGATTCGCCGGTTGCTTCGGACCTGATCTCTTCCGGTTCGGCCGATATCATTATTTCCTTGGAACCGATGGAAGCGTTACGTTACCTGCCGTATCTTAAGAAAGACGGTTGGGTGGTAACCAATTCCAAACCTTTTGAGAACATACCCGACTATCCCGCTATAGACAAAATAACGGAGGCGCTCCGTGCATTGCCTCATCATGTATTGTTGGATGTGGAGCAAATCGCCCGTGACTTGGGTTCGCCCCGTTCCGGAAATATTGTCATGTTGGGAGCCGCTTCTCCTTATTTGGAAATCAGTTACGACAAACTGGAAAACGGTATTCGTCGTATTTTTGAACGAAAAGGAGAAGAAATTGTTACTACTAATCTGAAAGCGCTGGCTGCAGGAAGAGCCGTAAACGATCGTTCCTGAGCCGAGCCGTATTTCAGGCAATTATAAGTTAAATTTCAGCTATTGATTCATACGTGGTCTATCCCGAGAATTTCGAACAAAAAATAGGATTTGATAAGATAAGAGAGTTGGTTTCCAAACGGTGTTTATGTCCGTTGGGAGTGGAAAAAACCGAAGAGATGGCTTTTTCCGGTCGATATGAAGAAATCAATCTTCAATTAAATCAAACAGCGGAGTTTATCCGTATTTTGCAGGAGGAAGATCGGTTTCCTACCGATTATTTTTTTGATGTAAGGGATGCGTTGAGAAAGATACGCATCGAAGGTACTTATTTATTGGCGAAGGAAGTATTTGACATTCGCCGGTCGTTGCAGACCATAAACGAAATAGTTCGTTTTTTCCAATTAAAAAAGGAAGAAGGGAAAGCTTATCCCTATTTGCAGGAATCGGCTGCCGATGTAAAGGCATTTCCTTCCATAACATCCAAGATCGACAGTATACTGGATCCTTACGGAGAAGTAAAAGACAGTGCTTCTCCCGGACTGGCGGAGATTCGTCGGAATTTGCTGCAAACCATGAACGGTATATCCAAAACGTTGCAACGGATTCTGCGGTCGGCTCAGTCGGAAGGATATGTCGATAAGGATATTGCTCCCACCATGCGCGACGGCCGTTTGGTTATTCCCGTGGCTCCCGCTTTCAAAAGAAAATTGAAAGGGATTGTTCATGACGAGTCGGCCAGCGGAAAAACCGTCTTTATCGAACCTTCCGAAGTGGTAGAAGCCAATAACCGTATCCGGGAGTTGGAAAGTGAAGAAAAACGGGAGATTGTTAGAATATTGACCGGTTTTACGGATTTTATTCGTCCCGAAATATCCGATATTATTCATTCATACCAATTTTTGGCCGTTATCGATTTTATCCGGGCAAAAGCATTGTTTGCCTCGGATATAATAGCTGTGTTGCCTGATGTGGCCGATGAACATCGGTTGGACTGGGCCGGGGCGATTCATCCTTTATTATATTTGTCTCATCGTCGGCAGAATAAAGAAGTGGTGCCCTTGGATATTGAATTAACTTCCGAAAAAGGCAGGATATTATTGATCTCCGGTCCCAACGCGGGAGGAAAGTCGGTTTGTCTGAAAACAGTCGGGTT
>DAIQOU010000495.1:0-3830 GCA_036787725.1 Bacteroidales bacterium | reverse complement strand
GATATTGTTTTTATTCCGATTAACTTATATAAAATAATTATTATCAGCTATTTATTTTTTAAGATTAGAACAATGAAATTATTTTTCAGAAAAACATTTATACTGCTTCTTATTTGTTGTTGTAAAACAAGTGTTGCCGCTCCTTTGCAAAAAGAAATCAACGAGGGTTGGAAGTTCAGACAGGGAAGGCTTACCAATTGGTACCCGGCTACGGTTCCGGGAGTAATTCATACCGATTTATTGGCGAATGATATTATTGAAGATCCTTTTTATCGGTTGAACGAAAGAGGACAACAATGGATCGATAAAGAAGATTGGATGTATGAAACGCGCTTCGATGTACCTTCGGAAATGTTTGATAAGAGTAATATTCGATTATCATTTAAAGGATTGGATACGTATGCCGATGTATATTTGAACGGAGAAAAAATACTGGGAGCAAACAATATGTTTCGGGAATGGATCGTAGATATTAAAGATAAAGTAAAAGCTGCCGATAATAAGTTGGAAGTTTATTTTCATTCTCCGCTAAAGATCGATATACCTAAATGGGAAGCATTACCTTTTCAATACCGGACGGGACCGGATCAGGCTGAAAACGGAGGTATTTTTGATAAACGGATCAGTATTTTTGCCCGCAAAGCCGGATATCATTACGGATGGGATTGGGGACCTCGATTTGTTACTTCCGGAATCTGGAGACCAATTATATTGGAAGCTTGGAATGATGCCCGTATGGAAGATGTATATTTTCATCAACAAGAAGTTTCTAAAGCAAAAGCAACCATAAATACAAAAGTGACATTGTTATCCGATAAAGATTTTCAAGGAGTTGTCCTTTCCGTGAAGGATAAAGAAACAGGAAAAATCTATGCAACAAAAAAGGTTAACTTGGCCAAAGGAGAGAATGAGGCAACACTCGACTTTACGATTAAAAATCCCCGGTTATGGTGGTGTAACGGATTGGGAGAACCTCATCTGTATGAGTTTGAAACCTCCATGGAAATACCCGGGGAATCGTCCGACAGCCGCACGGTTAAAACGGGAATTCGGTCCATTAAAGTACATCGTGAACCGGATAAATATGGTACCAATTTCTATTTTGAGTTGAATGGTGTACCGGTTTTCGCGAAAGGTGCCAATTATATTCCAAGTGATAATTTCCTTCCTCGTGTTACCGCTGAAAAATATGAACAAACCATATTGGATGCCGTAAATGTCAATATGAATATGTTGCGTGTTTGGGGGGGCGGAATTTATGAAAATGATATTTTTTATGATTTGTGCGATAAATACGGTATTATGGTTTGGCAAGATTTTATGTTTGCTTGCAGTTTATATCCTTCAGAAGGAGAATTTTTGGAAAATATACGCCAAGAAGCAATATATAACGTAAAACGACTTCGGAATCATCCTTGTATTTCTATTTGGTGCGGAAATAATGAAACGCATGAATTCTGGATTGCTTGGGGATATCGGGAAACGTATGCGGATGTAAATCCGGAATATGAACGCATTGTTTGGAAACAATATACAGATCTGTTTGACGGAGTTCTTCCCGAAGCAGTAAAAGAATATTCCCCCGGCATGTTTTACTTGCCCTCCTCCCCTTACAGTACAGGACCGGAAGATGAAGTAAACGGGGATCGCCATTTTTGGGGTATCTGGCACGGACGTCGTCCGACTTATGATTTTAACGTGGTACGCAGTCGATTTTTCAGCGAATACGGATTTCAATCGTTCCCTGAATTTCAGTCCGTAAAACAATTTGCACCCTTCCCGAGGGATTGGGACATTACTTCTGAAGTAATGATGGCACATCAACGGGCCGGGACGTATGCCAATCCGTTGATTAAAGAGTATCTGTTGAAAGAATATAAAGAACCCAACGGTTTTGAATCCTTTTTATATATGAGCCAGGTATTGCAAGGAGATGCTGTTAAAATTGCCATTGAAGCGCATCGTCGGGATATGCCTTATTGCATGGGAACCTTATTTTGGCAACATAATGACTGTTGGCCGGTAGCGTCTTGGTCCAGTCGCGATTATTACGGGCGTTGGAAAGCACAACATTATTTTACGCGGGAAGCTTATAAGGACGTGTTAGTTTCTCCCATCATGAAGGATTCTTCCCGGTTGGATATTCATATTGTATCCGATCGTTTGAAAGCTTCTTCCGGTTCTTTGAAAATAAAAGTAATGGATCTCAACGGAACCGTTGTGACAGAACAAACTAAAAAGGTCAACATTCTTCCCAATACAGGAAGTGTTGTTTTCTCTTCCAATCTTGAAGAATTAATCAAAGGTAAGCCCCGGAATGAACTCTTACTGTATGTAACTTTAAGTGACCAACAAGGAAAAACGTACAAAAATTCTTACTTTTTTTCGTTGCAGAAAGATATTGATTTTCCGAAGGTACAACTTAAAAGAACAATTCGGCCGGTATCCGACGGATATGAAATTGAATTACAATCCGATAAATTTGCACGAGCCGTATTTATGTCGTTGGAAGGAATCGATTATTTCTTTGAAAATAATTATTTTGACATCCTACCGGGAGAAACAGTTACGACCAAACTACGAACTTCTTTGCCTCAATCCGAATTGGAAAAACAATTGAAGATTATTTCTTTTAGGGACAGTTATTAATCAACTAACTAATAATTCATTGGTAATTAAAAAATATATACCCATGAGAAAATACCTTTTGATATGCTTATTTCTCGGGATGATCCTGCAAACAGCCTGTGAAAAACAACGGAATGAAACTTCCAACCGATTATGGTATTTGCAACCGGCAGAAGGATGGGCAGCTGCTACTCCGATCGGAAACGGGCGATTAGGTGCAATGATATATGGAGGGATAGAGAAAGAAACCGTTGCATTGACTGAATTAACCTTGTGGTCCGGACAACCGGACAACAATCAGGAAAAACCGTTTGGGAAAGAGAAATTGGACGAACTTCGTTCTTTTTTCTTCAAGGGAGAATTGTCCGAAGGGAATCAAATCGCATCTCAACATCTTTCGGGAAATTACAATTCCTTCGGCACTCATTTACCCGCCGGAGATTTAATTATTGATTTTACCTACTCCGAAGGACCGGTTTCCAATTATAAAAGAGAATTGAATCTGGAAAATGCAATAAACACGGTTATGTTCAATGTGGAAGATACAGAATATCGGCGGGAGTATTTTGCAAGTAATCCGGGTGATGCCGTCATTATTAAATTAAGTGCTGATAAGAAAGACGCTTTTTCTTGTGATCTGTCATTTAATATGTTGCGTGAGTCGGAAATAACAGTTTCGGATAACGGAATCTCCTTCTCCGGTAAAGCCGATTTCCCGATGCACGGTCCGGGAGGAGTGAATTTTGAAGGTAAAGTGATTATCTTGGAATCGGATGGAAATACAGATCGTTCCGAAAGTAAATTATCGGTGAGAAATGCGTCTCATGTAGTGTTGGCGGTTGATATAAGAACCGATTACAAAAACGAAAAATTTCAACAGTCTATAGAAGAAACGCTTGGTAACCTTGCAAATAAGTCCTATGAACAATTAAAATCAGTACATGTGGAAGATCATTCCGCTTTATTCAATCGAGTGGATCTGTATTTAGGTAAAAGTGAATATGATCATTTACCGACCGACGTACGGTGGAAACAATTGAAAGAAGGTACGAATAACGATACGGGGTTAGATGCTTTATTCTTTCAATACGGCAGATATCTTCTGATCGCTGCTTCCCGGGAAAATTCTCCGCTTCCGGCTAATTTACAAGGGGTGTGGAACGATAACCTGGCTTGTAATATGAGTTGGACCAATGATTACC
>DAIQOU010000812.1:0-1167 GCA_036787725.1 Bacteroidales bacterium | reverse complement strand
CCCGAGTAATTTCTGCGCCGGCTCTGAACGATGTTGCCTTTGAAATCGTAAGAAAAACCGGTAACGATCGCCCGGGAGGAAGCGTCTCCTTCGGTCATGTCGACGGTTCCCGAAAGGCGGCCTTTCAACGAAGCATACGGAGCCTCATACCCCTCTGCAGATTGTATCCCCAACGAATCCGATGGCGGGAAGAGACTTCTCCACGAGTCGTTGTCGTAATAGCGCACAGAACGCACCTCTCGTTCTTCAACCGCCGAGCCGTATACTTGAGCGTTTCCGTAGCCGAACGGCCCCGTACCCGTATAGTTGGCAACCGATAAATTTTCGGAATAATAATTCATGAAATCGACGTCCAAAACCCGGGTGAAGCTTTTCAGACCTTCCAACACCGGACGACCCAACGCATCGTAGATATAAAATTTCCACAATCCCTGTTGACTCAAGGTAATATCCTGCGTTATCACCAACCGATCGGACCGGTCATATATCATGGTGGTCCAAGACCCTCCCGGAAGCATGTTGGAAGTGCAACGGCCCCGATCATCGTAACGATAAATGTAGGCATAATCGGCTATCCCGGAATGACCGTGATTATAAGTACCCGAGGTTGCCGTCGCTTCAACCGCCAACGGAGGCAACACATAGCACAAACGTCCCAAATCGTCGTAAACAAAATAAGTATCGTTGTTACCTTCATTGATTTGGCGCTGCAAAACGACGCGCCCTTCTTTATCCTTAAATTCGTAAGAATCATGATTGTCTTCATCCGTCAGTTGCATTACATACAGCGAACCGGCGGAATAAAACCCGTCGCGTATCAAATTGTTTCCCGAGAGGTAATAATATCCGACTTCCCCGGCAACATTGGTCTTGTAAGCGGTTTGATTGCTTCGACCGGCCGTTTTCCAAACTTGCCCCGGACCGAATTGTTCCGTCACCCGGTTCAGCGGAGAAGGTTCGTACACGATCTCGTTAAACGGACGGGAATCGTTATCGTAAAAGGATCTGAATTCGTTTTTCAATTCCGGACCGATCGGTCGAAAAGTTCCGTTTTCTCCCGCCGGGACAACCGGCAACCAACTTTTTCCTTCCCGTCCGAAAGCATCGTATTCCGTAAACGACACCAAGTCTTTCCGGTCGGGAGCGATGCCCGGCAATACCGTTTGT
>DAIQOU010000494.1:0-3837 GCA_036787725.1 Bacteroidales bacterium | reverse complement strand
ACACCTCATCCAAACGACAACTATAGAATTCATTTTTTGCCGGGATTTCTTTTCGATAAATAATACTTCCGGTTTCGGCACATCCCTGAGGATCGATCATTCCGCAATTATCACTTAGCCAAACATCGGCTTTCGATCGGATTGGATTTATAATTCCATTTTCAATCGTTTCAATCCAGATGGTTTGCTTCGGGGAATTATCTTTTACTAACTCATAGGAATTTCCGACACCAATCAAATCCCCTTCTACTGCTTTACTATACCATTTATAACTCTTACCGGCCGGTTGATCCGTCACTTCCAACAGAACTGCCGCTCCGGGACATGCGATATATTTTTGTGATTTCAGTTCGGAAATAAGGCATCCGCCCTCTTTTATTTCCGATTCATTACTCATCTCAGATACACAACTGCCATCAAACAGTGTTGCTGTATACTTACCACCTCCGGTTACAACACAAGAGTCTGCCATGGCATTTAGAATGGGAAAACCATCTTTATGCCACTGATAAGAAACTCCCATTCCCTCTTTTATGATTAATGTCAGGGAATCGCCGGGCTCACAAATGGAAGTCAATCCGTCAGCAGAGATAATTCCAGGAGCCGGCGGAACTGCCGATTCATTTATTTGTACCGTTGCGCTTTCAAGATTTTTTTCGATTGAAAGATCTCCTATTTTATTTATCCAAGCCCCATTACTTAAATTAATGCCTCCAAGGGATGATTTGGCAAAAAGGATAAACTCTACACTTTCATTAGGAGCCAGTGCCGGAATGTCCCATGTCAATTTACGGGAAACAAAATTAAATTCACTGACAGTACCTTTACTTGAAATAGCAGAAATAAACTCCCAATATTGATCGAGACTGTCTATTATCTGAATATTATTTATCAGATCATCTTCATTATTTGTTACTTTCAAGATGAAAGAGGTCATTCCACCCTTACAATTGAATAAATGATCTGCATTATTCTCAAGTGCTATCACCGGAACATCGGGTTTGATAATGAGTGTGGCTGTTCCGGAAGCAGCCTTATAATTATTATTCCCGGCATAAACCGCCTTCACTTCATATTTACCCACATTCGTTGGAGAAACAGCGGTTTCCGGATAAACTGTATTGTCTTTTCCTTTATAAGTCACCTGCAATAAAAGACCGGAAGGAATTGTTGTGGGATTATCTATACTTATCGGAGATCCGGTAAATTGCTCAGTCTTATCTTTAAGAGAAATAATCACATCAGCTTTATTAATTACCAATACCCCATTAGCTGAGGCTGAATTATAATTACCGGTACTTTCTATTTTTGCCGTCACTGTATAATTCCCAGCGTTTACGGGAGGAGTAGAAGTCGCAGGATAGTTCGTGCCATTTGACAACGTTCCTTGATAAATATAGCCGACCTGTAAATTGGAAATGTTGCAAATTGCAGAGAGGCTTTTAGCATTTCCATCATATATAAACGTACTATTAACCATGGAAAGAGAAGGGGTCACCTTTATTATATTAAGAATGGCAGTAGAACTTCCCGCTTCATGATTTTTATCGCCTCCGGTATTTACTGTTATTTTATATTTCCCGGCATTGGTCGGAGGTGTTTCACTTGAAGGATATACAGTTCCATCAATACCCTCATAAAACATTTTAAACGTCAAATCTTGTTGAGCAGTTCCTCCGGCAACCATAGCGGTATCTGCGGCGATCGGAGATCCGGTATATGATTTTGTTTTATCTTCAACTGTAATTTGTATCGTAGCTTTTTTTATTGTTAAAACGGCTGTTGTCGAAGAAGATCCGTAATTCTCGGTATCGGTCGTCTTTGCCGTTACTGTATAATCTCCGGCATTCGTAGGAGGAGTAGAAGTGATCGTATAATTACTTCCGTCTGCCAGTGTTCCCTCATAAGTATAATTCACTGTCAAATTGGCCACACTGCCGGTTGCATGAATATTTTTAGGGTTTCCATCATAGACAGCAGTGCTATCCGACATTGTCAACACAGGTATTATTTTAGTAATTTTAAGAACTGCTTCAGCACTTCCCGACTCATGATTTTTATCGCCGGACGTAGTTATCGTGACTTTATAATTTCCTGCATTGGTCGGAGGGGTTTCACTTGAAGGATATACAGTTCCATCAATACCTTCGTAAGCCATACTTAAATTCAGATCTTGTTGAGCAGTTCCTCCGGTAAGATTGGGAGTGTTTACAGGTATGGGTAAACCGGTATATTGTTCTGTTTTATCCTCGGCATTAATGAGTACAGATGCTTTTTTGATTGTTAAAACGGCCGTTGTTGAAAGCGAACTGTAATTGCCGGTTTCCTCAATTTTTGCAGTTACAGTATAAGTCCCTGCATTTACCGGAGCAGTAGAAGCGGACGGATAAGTTGTTCCGTCAGACAATATTCCTTCATATACATACTTCGCCACTACTCCTTCCGTTTCAACAGTTGCAATAAGAGATTTTTGAGTTCCGTCATAGATTGAGTCTCCATCGGCCAATGTTAACACCGGCGAAATTTTAGTAATTTTAAGATTAGTTTGAGCACTTGCCGCATTGTGATTTTTATCTCCAACTGTACTGACCGTTACTTTATAATCTCCGGCATTGGTTGGAGGAGCTACGCTTGAGGCATAAGTTGTCCCGTTAATTCCTTCATAAAGAATGGCAAACGTTAAATCTCTCTCAGCTGTACCTCCCGATATTTGGGGAGTATCAATCGCTGTCGCAGTTCCGGTATAAGGAGCGGTTTTAGCAGTCAGCCCTATCACCGGAGTGGCCTTATTAACCGTAAATTTAATTCCTCCCTGCGTTTTTGGGATATAATTATCATTCCCGGAAAGCATAATTGTTGCCGTATATGACCCTGCTTCCAACGCATAATTATTGGTTACTCCGTCCTTTTCGTAGGTTGAACTTATATTTATCGAATCGTTATTGATCACTCCCACGGGAGTAATAGTGGATATATACAATTTTTCCCCTGTATAGGTATGTACGGTACCGCTGTAATTCATATTTAAGCCCTTGGGATTGATAGTGAGTGTCCCGGTTCTTATTTGGTAATCTTCGCATGTCACATTTTCATTCCCTCTGAACACTTGTCCGGTAATGGCATATTTCCCCACATTTTCCCCCGAAGTTCGACTTATCGTGATTTCATCTTCCGAAGGTAAAGTCCCGGATGTATTATAAAGAAAATTCGGATCGGGATTCCCATAGGTTTTAGATGTATTACCAATATACAATGTAATTTGAGGATTGGAGTAACGAGAAGTTACATATTTCGTTTTTTTCAACGTGAGAACATTATCTCCGTGCTCCAGATCTCCGATAACTACTCCACCAACAAACATGTCCGGAGAAGAAAAATAAGGGATTTCCGTATGATTTTCTCCGTCTTCAAAATATTGTCCACTTGCATACGTCATCACAGTAGCATACTTGAAGTTCGTATTATCGATACCTCTCCATCCGGCAGAATAAGAATATAATCCCGGACCCGGTTGGTAATTTTGTTGTTTATGATGGTGACAACCCATGTTATGACCTATTTCGTGTACTACTGTATAACCACTATAGGCTTGTTGAACCCTGCTGAGAGAAAAACCTCCATGCTTTGGATCTCCATATTCCGTATATAAAAGTCCAGCAATTCCTCCCGTAAACGTTACTTCCGGCATGAATACTACCAAATCCGCATTGTAATCCTTTCTCAATGCATGCACTTCATCCATGTAACCATCATTATCATTCCTTACATTATATAAATCTTCATTGCTATCCAGTTCAACATAATTTGTTTCATGTTTATATACTAAATTTAAAGTGA
>DAIQOU010000493.1:2320-3837 GCA_036787725.1 Bacteroidales bacterium | reverse complement strand
GCATAAAAACGGCGGTTGTAGGCCAATACAATTGTTGCATTTGCCTGCAAAGCTCGTTCGTAGAGTATATTTATTTCTTTCGGGTCTCCGACTCCCGGTTTTTCCAATAATATTTTCTTTACTCCATATTCCAAAAGAGCCAAAGTTGTTTCGGCTAGGGCTTCAACCCCGACAGCAACAATTACGGCATCCGGTAATTCCGGTTTGGTTTGCAGGAATGAGTTCAAGCCTCCCGTAAGAGCAATATGCCCGGTAGCTTGCGTAAACGAATTAACCCCTGCTTCTCCACGACCGATAGTAATATAATTTTGATTTAAGTTGTTCAGGACTTTGGCATATTCTACTCCCATAAGCCCTGTTCCTATTAGCCAAATGTTGTTCATTATTTTATTTTTTCTTATAAATGTATACTTGAGCTTTATGGCTTTTTATCTCCTTACTTGCTTCGTTTTCAATCAGAAAATTGATGGTTTCGAAATTATTAAAGGCTAAATAAGCCGGTTGAGATGCTTGTAATGAATGCTGAAAATACAAAACTTTCCCTGTTTCTACCTGAAATTCATTTTTAGAGTTCGAAACATTGATATGTTTTATTGGAAAAGTGAGCGTGATGATTTCCCGGATGTCATTTACATATCGAACCTGTCCGACCAATAGTTGCCCTGCATACACTGTTTCTTCTATTTCTTTGAATGATTTCAACCGATAGAAAGACTCTTTCTTAACCAATGGTTTTACAGACCTGAATAATTCATTTATTTTATGCGCGGTATGATCTGTTTTATTTTGATAAGTTCTGAATATTTTCACTTCCTTGTCTGAAAAAACAGCTTCAAAAAGATAGGGTGGTTGCAGAAATAATGGATCTTTACCGTATACGTCACAGGCCATTACTCCGCTTAAGACGAATATCCCTGTGGAGTTACCGTTTTTTACTATTTCAGCAGTGCTTTCCAACGAAAAGCGGCCCGTACTCCCGGAGGATGTTTCCCATAAAAACTGAGAAGTTGTAAAGTCTGTCAGAAAATGACTTTCCGGATTCTCATTTGTATTGCTGCAATTCATCATCAGAACAATTGATAATATGACTGTTTTTAACTTTAAGTCCATCAAGTGATGGGAAATATCTCTTTATGTGTTTTACTGTGGGATAGCCAATCGAACAGCAATTGATGAACTTTTAGAGATTCTTTGATTTTAGGTAACAAATTAATGCCATTAATCAATCCTTTAATCCATTCTGCCGTAAGATCTCCCAGAAAAGGAGCGATAAAGGGTTCTTCTTCCGGAGAAAGGTAGTCGGCAGCATACCTGTTCATTGGCATGGAACTGTCTCCTTTTCTTAAAGAAGTGATTCTTTTTTGTGCGATCTCATCAATCGAAATACGACCGAAAGGAGCAACGATTTCCCATCCTCCAAATACCGTACTTTTGGCAGACATCGAAAATAAGGCAGTTCCCAATAAAAGATCATCTCTGTAATATTTAATCACGGCCCATCCTCCAAAATCACAAAA
>DAIQOU010000493.1:0-2220 GCA_036787725.1 Bacteroidales bacterium | reverse complement strand
GAGTATCCAGATAAGAAACCAATTCTTCTACCTCGGCATAACTTTGGCCAAGAGGTTTTTCTATCATTACGTTTTTACAATTACATCGGGCAGCCAATTCACAAAGAAACTTTCTATTCCCGGCTGTACTGGCTATAATACAAACATCAAATGTTTCCGGGTTAAAATTATCCAACAAACAATATTTTACTTTCGGATTATTTTCAACAGTATCTTTAGCTATGTCCAACGCTTCTTGTTTAATATCCAGAACCATAACACTAATGACTTCACTTACTTGTAATGCTCCTTGTAAATGGCGAATTCCCATCCGACCTGCTCCAATAATCAGTACTTTCATTTATTTTCATTTATTCTAGGTAACACCCTGCAAAGGTAAACAAAACCGGTTTATCATTGTATAATTTAAATTTTATTTAGATAACCGGTGGTTAATTTGGATGCTAATCCGGTTCGAATGGTTATTATAGATTATTCGTGAAATAAAATTGTAAAAGGCAGAAGGGCATCCTTCTAAGTCTTACCCTTTTTTAAGAAAATATTTTGTAGAAAGTTTCGGAAAATAAAAAATAGGAGAAGATAACATAAGGTTCTTCTCCTATTCAATTATTGTTTCAGCTATTTTATTGGGAAATGCCATTTTCCGAGCTCCAAACGGGATTTTTTAATACCCATCTGCCGTTCTTATCTTTTTCAAACAATTCCCGGTTGTATTGTTTGTCTATTATTTCCCAGAATTCTTTTTCGCTGTAACCTGTAAAATCACAAAAATCCCGTATACTCCAAACATCCAAGTCATGGTCGTGTTTTTTTACTAATTCAATGGCCTCCGGCCTTGTTAATAAACCGTAACGAACCATTCGAGCAGAATAATCTGTTGCGGAGGCGTGTCCGAATTTCGGATATTTCATCCAGGAATGAACCAAATAAGCCCGAGTGTCCACCTGATCGAACTGTTCAACATGATGTGTCCTTTCCCATTCGTGGGTGAGATCATGAAATCCGTATTTTTTTGCAATTTCGTAATTTTTAAAGCTGTTCCATTCTACAAAATAGCTTAAATAGATTGGATCCAGTTTGTCAATTTCTTCTTGTGTGGGAGGTTCGAAAAAATTCAAATCTTTTAAGGTGATCCGGGCTCCCAACAATTCTTCCGTCGGAATGCCGGAACCTACTCCGTTTGTTATTTGATCCCGAGAAGAGTAAGTTTCTTTATTTCCTGTTCCGACACCTCCATATTCATAACTTACATTTTCTCCGTATATTAAGAATGGAGTATTGAATTTTACTGCCATGTGCAGCGGGTAGGTATAAATATACCTATCCACAAAATAAGTAGGCTTCCCGTATTTTTCAAATGTTTTGCGCATAATGATCTTTTGGGCGCGTATATTCGGTTTCATAGTAATCAGATCGCAGCCGAAAGCTTCCGATATATTTTTCAGATTATGGGCTCCTGCCTTTGTCATCGGGAAATTGTCTTCTACGGATACTAACAGCGGATTCATTCCCAATACTTCTTTCATTAGGTAGGTTTGGAAATGACTGTCTTTGCCTCCGCTGACAGCGATCATACAATCATAGCCGTTAGGGCCGTTCATTCCCCGATATTTATCACATAGTTGCTTTAATTCTTCAAACCGTTTGTCGTAATCAACATTTTTACGATTTTCATAGGATTGACAGGCAGAACATACTCCTTGTTCATTGAATGTAATTCCCGGGCGAGTATTGGGCATTACACATTTCGTACAATACTTCATTTTTTCCATACGTTTGAATTTGTTAAAAAATCAAATAAACTTGTTATAGCAGATGCTAATTATATTGCAGTCCATCCTCCATCCACCATTAAATTATGGCCGGTAATGAAGGACGCTTCTTCTGATAGTAAAAATGCTACGGCCGGGGCAATTTCATTAGCTCTTCCCATCCGTTTTAAAGGAGACTTGGATTCATATCGTTCAATAAAGGAGGGGTGTTGCCGGTCTTGTATTCCTCCGGGAGAAACACAATTTACTCGAATGCCGTATTTTCCGTAGTAAGATGCTAAGTAACGAGAGAAATTAATAATTCCTCCCTTTATGGCACTGTAAGCAGCAGGAGAAGTACCTCCATAGCCTTCGTAAATAGTGAAATCATTTCCTACGACACCATAGATGGATCCCATATTTACAATAGAACCGAATCCTTGATTCTTCATCACCTTTAAGACTTTTT
>DAIQOU010000492.1:0-3853 GCA_036787725.1 Bacteroidales bacterium | reverse complement strand
ATTTTTTGTTACTTTTGCATCAAGGCAAAAGTAAGGAGATTGATAAGACATTGAAGAATAGAGCTGTATTTCATAGATCTCCGGGAAACTGTCAGGAAAGGCCGGATATTCCCCAAAGAAGCCGCGAATCGGATGTAATTACCCCGGCAAGGCTTTTTCCGAAACAAACCTTACAATCCCTAACTTACCCAAAGGAAACAGCCTATTAAAATCGCTTCCAAATAGAGTTTAGTTGTTCTTCCGGTAACTCAAAACAGCTCCAATATTAAATACCAAAGCAAAGCCGAATAAAATGAACATATGCCCTGATAAATTCTCCAAGGAACTTCCTTTCAGGTACACCATTCTCATTACCTCAATAAAATAGGTCAACGGATTGAATCGGGTTATCATCCGAGCCCACTCGGGCATGCTGCCTACGGGAGTAAATAAACCGCTCATAATAAACATCACCACCATAAAAAAGAACATAACAAACATAGCTTGCTGCAAGGTACTTGAATAATTGGATACAATAAGCCCCATACCTGATATAGTAAGAACATACAGCCCGGTAAAAATATAAATGGCACCTATACTTCCTGTCGGAAATACCCCATATACCCAAGCTGCCAATAAAAAACAGACTGTTAAAACAACAAATCCGATAACCCAATAAGGAATCAATTTTGCCATAATAAAAGTGAGCTTCTTAACGGGAGTTACATTTATCTGTTCAATCGTTCCCTTCTCTTTTTCCCCTACAATATTGAATGCAGGTAAAAAACCGGTCAGTAAAGTAATCAGCATGGCCATCAAGGCCGGAATCATAAATATTTTATAATCCAAATGCAAGTTGAACCGATATTGAGGTTCAATCCGAATAAGAGGAAAATAACCTTCATTTTCGCCTGCAGAATACTCTTCTCGCAATTCATTCGCAAAATCGACAATGACCGAACTCATATAAGAACCGGTTAATCCCCCCTTTACCCCATTTACACTGTTTGTCGAAATCATTACATTGGCATTTCCTTCTTTCATAAGCTCTTTTTCAAAATCCGGATGAATTTCCAAAATGAGATCTGCGTTCCCCGATTCCACCATCCTTAATGCTTCTTCATTGGAAGATGCAACAGCTGCCAAACGAAAATAACCGGAAGAAGTCGCTTTTCGAATCAACCGACCCGAAAAAGAACTCTTGTCATTATCAACCACAACCACCTTACTGTCCTTTATTTCCTGATTGGCTGCCCACGGTAAAACCAACAGCATGACTATCGGCATCAGGATAATCATTTTTGGTAAAAATGAATTTCGCCCGATCTGTTTGAATTCTTTTTCTAAAAGGAACTTAATCATGGGATTCAATTTAATCTTAGTTGAAATTTATTCAGACTGATACCGATAAGCAATAAAGCCATCCCGAAAATAATTCCTATTTCTTTTATTACATATATAAAATCAACCCCTTGTATCATTAATTTCCGGACTCCTTCAATATACCAACGTGCCGGAATAATACAGGAAAAGTATTGAAGTACCGGAGGCATACTTTCAATTGGATAGATCATACCGGAAAGTAAAATCATAGGCATTATCAATCCCATTCCGGACAAAAGCATAGCCGCCACCTGCGTTTTAACCACCGAGGAGATTAATAATCCAAAGGCTAATGCTACTGCTATAAAAAGCAATGAAAGCAATAGTAATGAAAGTAAACTGCCGGCAATCGGAACTTCCAATACAAAATAGGAAAGTAAAAGTATGGTAATCAAATTGATAATCGATAAAACAAAATAAGGTACTGCTTTAGCAAGAATGATCTGAATGGGTTTGACCGGCGAAACCAATAAAACTTCCATTGTCCCGGTTTCTTTCTCCCTTACAATCGAGATGGAAGTCATCATGGCACAAATCAACATCAAAATAAGCCCCATAATCCCCGGCACAAAATTGTAAGCGCTTTTCAATTGAGGATTGTACAGCATTTTTATTTCCGAATTAATCCGAAAAGGAATTGCATTTCCTTCCAACATTTCTTCCCGGCCTGATTGTATAATATTCGAAGCATAGCCGGCAATCAGAACCCCTTGATTCGGATCCGTAGCGTCTGTGAGCAACCGGACAGAAGCAGTTCCTGTATGCACTAAATTATTCTCAAAGTTTTCCTCGAATACAACAATCAGTTTAATTTTCCCTTCTTTAAATACCCGGTCAATGTCTCGCGAACTTGTCAGCTTTTCTCTTATATTAAAATATTCACCGGATTGGAGACGTTCGATAATACGCCTCGTTAACACGTCATTAGAAAGATCCAACACCGCTATCGGATTATTCCGGACTTCGGTTGTAATGGCAAATCCGAAAAGAATGATCTGGATGACAGGCATCACCAATAAAATAAGAACGGTCCGCCGGTCACGGAATATATGATAAAATTCTTTTCTTATAAATGAAATAAACGATCTCATAACTTAATTTGAATTTCATTCCGATTCTCTTGCCAATTGAAAAAACACGTCATCCATACTTGTGGCATGATAAGAACTTTTCAGATTTTCGGGAGTATCCAATGCCTTAATTTTCCCGGCTACCATAATCGATACTCTCCCGCAATATTCCGCTTCATCCATATAATGTGTGGTAACAAAAACAGTGATTCCGTTATCCGAAGCACGATATATAAGTTCCCAGAATTGGCGGCGCGTTGCAGGATCCACTCCCCCCGTAGGTTCATCCAGGAATACAATCTTTGGCTCATGAAAAATAGAAATGGAAAAAGCTAATTTTTGTTTCCACCCCAACGGCAAATCCCCAACCAATCGGTTTCGTTCCGATTCAAAACCCAAACCGGCCAATACTTCTTCGGTTTTACCGGCAATTCGATCTTTCTTCATTCCGTAAATTCCCCCGAATAACCTCATATTCTCCCATACCTTCAAATCATCATACAGAGAGAAGCGTTGGCTCATATAACCGATATTTTTCTTCACCGATTCCGACTGAGTAAAAATATCAAAACCGGCAACATATCCCTTTCCCGAAGAAGGACGACTCAACCCGCACAACATCCGCATCGCGGTCGTTTTACCGGCACCGTTTGCTCCTAAAAACCCGAAGATCTCCCCTTTTTCCACCCGAAAAGAAATTCCGTCCACCGCAAGAAAATTTCCGAATCTCTTGCTTAGATTTTCTGTTAGTATGGCTGCATTATTCTCCATGTTTCTCCATATATTGCATATAATAATCCTCTATACTTGGTGCTGTCGGCTTAATAAGAATGCCGGTATGTCCTTTTTCTTCCAAGTAGGCTTTCAAGTGCTCCGGATCGGCTTCTCTTTTGACAGTAATATGGTGATATTCTCCAAAAGCAAAGCAGGTTTTCGTCATGCCCCACTGTCTTACATCCGACAGTAATTGAAACATGTGATTGCTTTTAACCGACCAAAGTATTTCCGTGAAACGATCTAAAATCCGGGACGGAGTGTCCGTTTGTATAAAAGACCCCGCGCGCATCAGAGCAATCCGGTCACACAATGTAGCTTCATCCATGTAAGGAGTAGATACTAGGATGGTTATTCCCCAAGCTTTTAAATTACGGAGCATTCCCCAGAATTCTTTCCGGGATACAGGATCCACACCGGTAGTCGGTTCATCCAGAAAAAGGACGTTCGGCTTATGGATCAATGCACAACTCAATGCCAGTTTTTGTTTCATTCCACCCGACAAATCATTCGCCTTACGATCTTTAAAGGGCTCTATTTGTTGATAGATATCCCGAATAAGATGATAGTTCTCTTGTACGGAGACAGCAAAAACAGCAGCAAAAAAATTCAAGTTTTCTTCTACGGTTAAGTCCGGATATAAAGAA
>DAIQOU010000491.1:0-3857 GCA_036787725.1 Bacteroidales bacterium | reverse complement strand
CAGATATTCATCTGAGTCCGGACGGTAAATTTTTATATTCTTCCAATCGTTTAAAAGAAGACGGGCTTGCCATATTCAGTGTGAATGAATTAAATGGAAAACTGACTTTCATCGGCTATCAATCCACCGGTATTCATCCTCGGAATTTTATCATTACGCCTAACGGCAAATTTTTATTGGTGGCTAACCGTGACAGTAACAGTATTGAAATCTTCGAAAGAGACGAGACCACCGGATTATTAAGGAATATCGAAAAAAACATATTGGCAGACAAACCGGTTTGCCTGAAATTCATATCGATTAATGAGAAATGAAAAATCAGATTTGGGGGGTTCGCTCTATTAATGAATCATCGGATGAGTTATTATCTTTCTTGAGCAAAAAAGAATTATACCTCCCTTTTATAGAAAATATTGCTTCGGAAAACAGGAAAAGAGAATGGCTTGCTGTCAGGGTATTGCTAAAAATATTATTGAATGAAGAAAAAGAAATTCGATATACCGATTCCGGCAGACCTTATTTAGCCGACCGGTCTTATCACATCAGTATCAGCCATACGAAAGGGTATGTTGCAGTGGTGTTATGTAAAGATAAACCGGTGGGAATCGATATCGAGTACATTTCTTCACGGGTACAAAAAATACAAAACAGATTTCTAAACGAGCGGGAAAAATCCAATATTTCTCTTCAAAACGAATGTATTCATATACTCTTGCATTGGTCGGCGAAAGAAAGTCTGTTCAAGGTGCTCGGTGAACAAGATATCGACTTTAAGAGTTGTCTCCACATCGACCGGTTTGAACCCCAATTTAATGAAGTATTTTCTTTTTCGGCTAAAGAGACAAAGACCGATTACAAACATAATTTCAAAGTGAATTATTTGGTAGATACAAATTACGTACTTACTTTTACCGATATTCCTTCTTCAAAATAATCCGTTATTATATTGATGAAAAAAACGATCCTCTTTCTGTTCCTTTTAAATGTCCTTACAGGGCATACACAAGAAAAACTTTTTCAAATAAAATCAAAAAATAACAAATACGGTATTGTTGAATTGCATACCGAACAAGAACTTCTTCCTTTTATTTATGAAGAATTGATCGACCATGGAGTATTCTTTGGCATAAAGAAGAATGGAAGATGGGGCGTGGCGGATAAAAAATATTTTAAAGAAATTATCCCGTCCCGCTATAATGCACTTTATCTTGTCAATGATCGATACATTGCCGGAAAAGAAATTGCGAAATGGAAACTCATCGATCCGGAAAGCCTTGAATCCACCCCTCCTGTTTTTGACAATATCAATTCATTGAGTAATAATTTGGTCGCTGTTTGCCGTTATGATAAATGGGGAATCATAGATATGCAGTCGAAAGAAGAAGCGGTTCCCTACCGTTACAATTACATTCAAGCATTGGATGAAAACTTATTCGGAATAAGTAAGAACGGGAAGTGGGGAGCAATCGATAATTCATTTCAAGAAGTAATATCCTGTCTCTATGATGATATGTTTTTGATTTCTCCGGATCGGATCCGAGTGCAGCAAGGCACCCGAACGGGTATCATCAATCGCACCGGAAAGGAAATTGCACCTTTGATTTATAGTGAATTATTCATTATTGATAAAGATTATTTTTATTTTGCGGCTAAGAAGCAACATAAATGGGGGGTAATAGATCGTGACGGAAAGGAAGTGCTTCCTTTTGTTTACAGTCTGATGAACGTCCTTAATGATAATCGACTGGGTGTGATGCAGTCCGATAAACGGGGAATTATAAGTGTGGATGGAATGGAAATTATTCCTTTCCTGTATGAAGAATTAATCCCCTCCGAAAAAAATGCAGAGTATATCCTCGCTAAGAAAAACGGTTCATGGGGAATAATCGATTATGATAATAAAGTGATTATCCCATTTGAATATGAGGGTATTAAGTATTATTCGGATCAACTGCTGATTGTTCGGAAATTCGGAAGATTGGGTGCTGTCAATATTCACAATGAAGAACAAATTACTCCGGTATACAGTCAATTGAATTATATATCCGATGATGTCTTGGAAGCTTTCCGATCGGGAAAATGGGGCCTGGTAAACACGACCGGAAAAGAGATAACTTCTTTTATTTTTGATCAATTGGGTTGTCGACGGCAGAATTATTATACTTTACAATTGGATCGAAAGTGGGGAACCATTGATATATATACGGGAAAAGAAATAATTCCTTTTATTTATAACGGAATGGAATGCTATCCGGGAAATCTTATTAAAGTAAGAAAAGGTTACCGGTGGGGATTGATTGATGCAAACACACATAAGGAAGTGATGCCTTTTATTTATGAAGATATTGTTTATTTTCCGGGAGGATATACCCTTCTTGTCAAGGATAAGAAACGAGGAATTATCAGTCCGGATAATAAAGAACTTATACCTGTTATATATGAAGATATCCTCCCTTATTCCGACAATTTGATTACAGTTCAACTCAATGAGAAATACGGAATAATCGATCAAATAAGCGGGAAAGAAATTCTTCCGGCTATTTATGATGAGATAAATTATTTCTCGGAAACTTCGGCTGCATTTACAGAAAATGAGAAGACGGGAATTATTGACATTACTTCCGGAACTGTACTTTTACCTCCGATATACGATGAGCTTTACTATCCTTCTCCGGGTGTTATCAGTGTAAGAAAAGGAACGAAATGGGGAACTGTTGATTGTTTGAATAATAAAATACTTCCCGTAACCTATGATAATCTGATATTTCATAATGAAAATCTGGTACAAGTAGAGAAAAACGGAATGTACGGTGTTTCGGATGCTTATTCCGGAAATACAGTTATTCCGCTCATAGCTGAAGAAATTAAATATTGTCCGGGAAATATATTTTTGGTGAAAACCAATAATCAATGGGCTTTGGTAAACGAATACGGTCATAACATTACGGATAAAGAATTCGATGAAATAGAATACCTGGTGGAAGAATATGCTAAAGTGCGAAAAAAAAACAAATGGGGATTGATTAATATACAAACCGGAGAAATGATGCTCTCAGTTGCTTATGATGAAGTGGAAATACAACGAAAAGACGAACTGTTCTCCATACAAACCCGGAAAGGAAAAAAGACAGAGGTATTTCCTTTATATTAATAATTAACAAAAAACCGCAAAAGCACGAATACCTTTGCGGTCTATTATTAATATCTTAATAGAAGCTTTATTTGTTTATTCTGTCATTCATCGCTTTTAGGCGGAATGCAAAATAAATTCGGAAAATTCCGTAAATAATAAAAGCCACAGAAACCAACACAACAATGAATATCCCGCTGAATACCGGACTTAATAAGAAAATGAATGAGAAAATAATACTTAAGATGGCCAATGCCAACAACCACCCCCAACCGTCTACTTTATATCGTTGAAGCTCGATCGCCGCTCCGATTCCCATAATGGAACGAAATAAAATCCAAAAACCTACAAAATAAATCAGCATGACTGTTATTACGGGCAACGGCAATACGATTAAGATGATACCAAACAACAAATCGATAATCCCTCCGGCTAATGTCCAGCCCCACCCGTCCAACGTATCCTTATTGGAAACTGCAAAAACAATCTCAATGATTCCGTTAATCAAAAAGACGGCAACAAAAACAAAGGTTAATGCTACCAAAGTGCTGTCGGGAGTAGCTAAACACCAAATACCCAACATAACTGCCAATAATCCTATAACCAATGAGGTCCACCAATATTTTGCAGACTGCCTCATTGAATCCAATAAATCATTTCTCATAATTACTTTTTTAAATTATTCACTACTTATTATTCTAACCTTTTTCGGGTCTAAAAGGTTTTA
>DAIQOU010000490.1:0-3860 GCA_036787725.1 Bacteroidales bacterium | reverse complement strand
ATTTAATTAATAAAACAATCTTTTACTTAAACAAAAAAACAAAGAAATACCTTTTAACTGTTCATGGTATTCTTTGTTTACTTTTATAACCTAATTTCGGTTGCAAATATAAACCGATTATTCCTATCTGCTTGGAATGTTAAGTTAATTTTAGTTAATGGATTTGAAATGATTTAGTTTTCCGACAAAATGAATGGAAAAAGAAAGAAGTAGAATTAAAATAATGTAAAAATCACATTTTTCTAACAATGCGCTCTCCTGTATGCTTAGCTATCAATTTTTGGGTCTCCTTCAGCTCCGTAAGTTCTTTCATCAGTTGGATTATCTTTTCAAAATCATCGCTTCCGGATAACTTTTTTATTTGATTATTTAATTCATTAATCTGTTTTTCCAAGATAGCTTCTTTATAAACCAGCATAACATACGGAATGATGTCGGATAATCGATCCGCTTCTGTCCTTACTTGTTGAAACTTCGAATGGATTTTGCTTAATGGATATTTATCGCTTACCAATTGAACGGCCAAACTGCTGATTTCGGGGTTCGGATGATTAAGAAAATACATTTCCGGATTAAAAGTCGATTCGGCCATGTACCGATCATAAGCTTCTTCCAAGATAATTTTATGCACCGGATTCTTAAATTCCAGTTCATCATTCCAAAGATCCTGCATAATGTGTTCAATTACCGTTATTCGGCCGGCCGGTTCGGTTTCTTCCTCCGCAAACCAATATAATGTTCGGTTGCCATGCCGTATTACATATCTTAAAATATCCTTCTCAAATGGATCGAAGGGGTAGGTGTCGGAAATATGTATATTTTCAATCTCGTTTTTCTCCGGGCCGGGAGCAGGAGGAGCAATAATCGGGGGTAAAGAAGCAGAATGAGAAACAGCTGTTTGTTGTTTTTCCCTTACCTCCCGTCGTTTTTTTGAAATTGCCCTCAATAAAACGCGTTCATCCATTTCCAACAATTTGGAACAATCTTTTACATATAATAAGCGAACAATTTCTTTGGGAATAAGAGCAATGGTATCTACAATTTCATTTATTAAATGAGCTTTTTTAACCGGATCGTCTCCTGCTTCATCTAAAAGGAGGTTTGCTTTAAAACGAACAAAATCATTTTCATTTTCTTGAATATAATTTACAAAGGAAGTTGCATTTTGTTTTCGGGCAAAAGAATCCGGATCTTCCCCTTCGGGAAGAAGAACCACTTTGATGTTCATTCCCTCGCTTAACAAAAGATCGATTCCTCTCAATGCTGCTTTTATTCCGGCTGCATCCCCGTCATATAAGACCGTTATATTTTCGGAAAAGCGATGAATCAGTTTGATTTGTCCCCGGGTAAGAGCTGTTCCGGAAGAAGCGACTACATTTTCGATCCCGGCCTGATGCATGGATATAACATCTGTATATCCTTCTACCAAAAAACAACGATCTTGTTTTACAATGGCTTGCCGTGCAAAATAAATGCCATACAGTTCACTTCCTTTATGATAAACTTCACTTTCGGGTGAATTGACGTATTTGGCCGGTTTATCGTCTTTTTTCAGAATCCGTCCCCCGAAAGCGATTACTTTGCCGGAGAGGGAATGTACGGGAAACATAACCCTTCCTCTGAATCGGTCGGCAATGTAGTTGTTTTCTCCAATAATACTTAGACCGGTCTTTTCCAAATATTCTTTTTTATATCCGGCTTTTAATGCTTGTTGGGAAAAAACATCTTTTTGTTCGGAGCAATATCCCAATTGGAATTTTTTAATGATATCTTCTCTAAATCCCCTTTCTTTGAAATAAGAAAGTCCGACGGATTTACCTTCCGGAGATTCGAAAAGAAAAGCAGTAAAGGTTTTTTGAGCAAAACTATTCAAAATAAGCATACTTTCCCGATCGCTGAAACGCTGTTTTTGCTCGGAGGTCAGTTCTTGCTCTTGTACTTCTATATTATATTTTTTGGCGAGATATTTTAATGCTTCCGCATAAGACATCTGTTCATGCTTCATTATGAAATGAACAGGTGTTCCTCCCTCTCCGCAAGCAAAACATTTACAAATATTTTTAGCCGGCGAAACATAAAATGAGGGGGTTTTATCTTCATGAAAAGGGCATAATCCGACATAGTTTACACCTCGTTTTCGCAGTGTAATAAAGTCAGAAACAACCTCTTCAATACGAGATGCGGATTGAATTCGTTCTATGGTAATCGGATCGATCATTGGAATGCAAAGGTAAAGAAAACAAACAGATTATTCAATTTGTTATTTAACTTTGCAATTCAAACAAGAGATTAATGAAACGACCATTTTTATTATATATATTTTTATTGATTTTTATAAGTTTGTCCGCCCAACCAAAACATGAGATCAGAGCTGTTTGGCTTACAACCAATTACGGACTGGACTGGCCTGCTCGTCCCATCTATTCTCAACAAGATGTGGAAGAACAGAAAAAAGAACTATGCTCTATTTTGGACAAACTGAAAGATGCTAACTTTAATATGGTTTTTGTTCAAGCCCGATTACGAGGGAATGTCATTTATTCTTCCCGGATAGAACCCTACAGTTCATTTATTAAAAGAAAAAAAGTTGAAGATTATGATCCGCTCGCCTATACTGTAGAGGCTTGTCACGAACGGGGATTGGAGTGTCATGCCTGGTTTGTGACTTATCCGTTGGGAAGTTCTTCAAAAAACCGGAATAATAATTATCCGGAAAAAAAAGGATTTATCAAAAAACACGATAATAATTTATACTTGGATCCCGGAAATCCCGAAACCAACAATTATTTACTTTCTCTTATCACCGAATTAGTCTCCAACTACGATATAGACGGATTGCATTTTGATTATATTCGTTATCCGGAAAATGCCTCTAAATTTCCGGATAAAGATACGCACTTAAAATACGGGAATAAAAAAGATATTCATGCATGGAGAAGAGAAAATATCAACAAATTTGTATATATGGCCTATGATAAAGTAAAAGAAATTAAGCCGTGGGTACAAATCAGCAGTTCCGTTATCGGGATGTATGAGAAAATACCGGGAAATACTCAAAGACATTGGACGGCTTATGAATCCGTATACCAGGATCCGGTGGATTGGATAAAAAAGGGAAAACATGATTTTATCGTTCCGATGATGTACTATACAGGTAATTTGTTTTTTCCTTTTATTCACAATTGGACCGGTTATTGTCAAGAACGGTTTATAGTTCCCGGAATAGGTATTTATCGGATGGAATCCAATGAGGGAAACTGGAACTGCACTTCGATTCTTGACCAGATAGATTATTCTCGCAAAAATCAGACTCGAGGAAATGTTTATTTTCGGACCCGACAACTGTTGGATAATAAAAAAAATATATTGAATGAAATTAAAACTAACTTTTATTCTTCTCCGGCTCAATTACCTCCTTTAATCTGGTTAGACAGTATTCCTCCTTCTCCACCGTTGCAACCGGATGCAATCCGACAAAGGGACCGGGTATGTTTGTCATGGGAAAAACACCCGGATTGTGATAATGAGAAAATCACCTTTAGTATTTACCGTTCGGAGAAGTTTCCGGTGAATACAGAGGATATGAATAATTTAGTGGCAGCACGCATTGCAAAAAACGAATTCTCTATTCCCATAGATACAACGGAAAGCGGATATTACTATATTATCACGGCTAATGACCGGTTTCACAACGAAAGCGAATCTTCTTTTCCGGTTTATTTTTGTACCGGGAATTTTGAAAAATAAGATTTTTATTGTTTGTTTAAAAAAAATTGTATCTTTGTGGTCCTTAAAATAAGCCCGGGTGGTGGAATTGGTAGACACGCCACTTTGAGGGGGTGGTGCCGGTTACGGTGTGT
>DAIQOU010000489.1:0-3864 GCA_036787725.1 Bacteroidales bacterium | reverse complement strand
TTTTTCGTCCGCTCGCGAGCGGACGAAAAGTACCACGCCACCGAACGAATAAATAATAAGCTTGGGAGAGCTAATTAAGTTTATCCGCAAAAATAATTATAAACTAAAGGAATACTATATTTATGGGCTGAAAGTAATCCCGGCTTCTTTTTGTGAAAATTTTATTCGTAGCCGTTGGAATACCAGTCCTTGAAGTCGGAAACTCGTGCTCGGCTCACCATTATTTTATCGGGTACGGGTAAGATCAGATTGATGGAAAGTTTGCCTCCAAACCAAATAGAGATATCATTAATGGCGCGATGGGAAAGTATATACTGTCGATTGGCCCGGAAAAAAATACCCGGATTAAGTTGTTTGCACAGTTCTTCCAAGGAAGTGTCCAATGTATAAGTTTGCCGGTCGAAAGTGACCATCTTTGCCATTTTGTATTCGGAATAAATATAAGCAATTTGATCCACGGGCAATGGCATTAATTTATCCTTATGAGGAATCAGAAAATGGGATTTATAGCCCGGTTTTGCTTGGTTTAAAGAAGCCAACAGTCGGCCGATCAACTCTTCGTTTTTCTCTTGAGAAGAAAAAAGTTGCAGTTTGGAGAGCGATTTTTCCAATCCTTTTTTAGTAATCGGCTTCAGCAGGTAATCGATACTGTTCACTTCAAAAGCTTTTAATGCATATTCATCGTAAGCAGTAGTAAATATAATCGGACATTCGATCTTTACTTTCTCAAGAATAGAGAAAGAATAGCCGTCTGCTAAATGAATATCCATAAATATCAGATCCGGAGCCGAATGAACGGAAAACCACTCGATACTTTCTTCTACACTCTGCAAAACAACAAGGATTTCGATGTTTTTATCGGTAGAGGCAATTAAGCGTTGTAAACTTTGAGCCGCAATAAACTCATCTTCAACAATGACAGCTTTCATAACTTATTTCCTTATTTGTTTTTACATGTTTAAATTCTTTTATTAACGGAATTTCTACCGTAAAAAAGCGTTCGTCCCGGCTGATTCCGATTTCTTTATTGAATATAAGCCGGTATCTTTCATTCAGATTGGCCAAGCCGATCCCGGAGTTCGGGCTTTCCGGTTTTAATCGTATGCTGTTTTTAACCTTGACATTATCGTTATCGGTTGTTTCTACAATGATGGATAACGGATATTTTTTACTGATCACGTTGTGCTTGATCGCATTTTCGACCAAGAGTTGCAGACCAAAAGGTAAAATATAATGTTCCAAGCATTTATCGTCCATCTTGAAAGTTACTTGTAAGGCTTCATCATACCGGATTTTCATTAAATAAATGTAGGATTGCACAAAATCCAATTCTTCTTCTAAGGAGATGATCTTTTTATTTTGCATCGTATAACGAAATACAGAAGATAATTGCTCTACATATTCATGCGCTTTATCGTCGTCATAGCCGATTAGTCCGTTTAAGGTATTGAGAGAATTAAAAAGGAAATGAGGCTCGACTTGATTTTTCAACGCTTCGTATTGATGCTGCAGACTTTCCATAGAAAGTTTTTGATTTTCGATTAATGTTTTCCGGTGTTGATCCCACATATATAATAAAGAGGTGAAAAGAAATGTGATCACCAAAACAGTCATATCTTTAACAAAATGAATGGTTAAATAGAGGTTTAAAGGTACCGGTTCTTTTAATAGCCGCCATTGAATCTGAGCAAAAACAGGACTTAGGATCAATGCAAGCAATAAGGAACCTGCAAAGGTGATTAACCCTCCTTTTTTTGAAGTTTTTTTCGGTTTATTAATGATCCAAAATTGAAATCGGAAAAGACAATACAACAAAAGTGTGTTGAAGAAAAATGCGGAAACTGACTTGAAACTGAAAAATATATTCAGTACATGGAGTCCTAAAGTAAGATCTCTTGATCGGGCGTAGATAAGACTGAAAAACATAATACAAATCAGTATCATACTGATAATAAGAGATATTTTCAGGGCTGTCCTTTTTCCGAAAGTATTTAATTGATTTTCAGTCATATGTCAGATTACAGTCGTTTAATGAAGTAAATGTATTCAAAAAAATAAGTTTATGCAACAATCATACCGATTCATTTTTGGAGAGTAAGCTGCCGATTAAACCTCCCGCTAAGCTGCCAAAGATACAATTTACCCAACATTCGGACGATCCGGGATAAGTGCCCCATTCCATTCCGAACAAATTCCAATAGAAGTAACCGAAAATAGTCCCGGAAACCAACCCGATCAGGGTTTTATAATTAATACTGAAAAAGTAAAGAATGTATTTTTTCATTGCAGTTGTATTTTATCCCGTATTTTTTGCAAATTGGCTTGACTTACCATTCCCATGATCCGTTTTATTTCTTTTTCTCCTTTAAATATAAGGATATTGGGTACTCCCGAGACATTATAATCATAATAATACCGGGATTCTTTGTTCACATCCACCTCGAAATAATGAATGTGTTGATTGCGGATGACGGTTTGCTCTAAATTATATCTCATTTTGTTCGATAATTCATTGCCGTCATGAAAGAAAATAAAATTGTATCCTTCCGGAAGTTCGCCCTCAAAAGCCGGAAAACATTCGGTAAGATCCGACTCCGGCATATTCTTGATTTTAATATCGGCTATCCGGCAGATACAAAGAGAAAACAGGATCATTAAAAAAATAAAATGTCCCGGACGCAATTGAAGATGACGTTTTTTTATTCTCATGTCTTTTCTTTTTTAAATGGTAGAGGAGATTGTCTCAACGATCCTTGGGTTTTTCCGGTTTGACTTTTCCGGTGTAAATGAATCTGCGTCAAATTTAAGATTCATTCAAACGAAAGGAACATGCTGTTGAGACAACCTCTTTGCCACATAACCTAAAACCTAAAAACGATATCCTACACCTAAGCTGACGGTTTGGGTCCTCATGGTTGCATTATCCTTGTCAGCATCCAATTGATCGATTAAACCCATCTGATAACCGGCATTGATTTGTATTCCGTTGCTGAATTCGTAGCCGACCATGGCTCCCAATCCGAAATCCCAACGATTCATTGGAGTTTCTCCATTTACCTTCTTATACATTTTAAGATCTTCATCTTTCATTTTGGCATCAAATCCGAATCCTACATAAGGGCCTATTCCTACATACCCTTTGCCTTTACCCATATTCATTTGGCCGACGGCGTAGACCGGGATTTGCATTCCCCATTGTTGAAAATCATCTTCTTCTTTACCGACTTCCATTTTTGAGTTCCGGAAGAAAAAGAGCATTTCCGGTTGAATCGCAAAGTTCTCGTGCAGATCTACTTTTAAAAACCCTCCCACGGTGGCTCCTACTTTCATGGTGCTTTTGTAATTGTCTAAATCACTCAAAAAGAAATTAGACATATTGGCTTCTACTTTAGCTCCGCCCGAAATCTTCGGTTGTGCCTTTACTTCTACTAATCCTGCGGTCATTAAAACTGATAAACATACAAGCATAATCTTTTTCATTGCCTTTTAATTTTAATGGTTAATACCTAATACTTTATTTTTTGTTTAACTGTTTCGATGAGACAAATTTAGGGAGTAAAAGAGGGAGATTTATCTAAAAGAATACCCAACCGATTATTTTGTATACTGAAATGAAATGGGGAGAGACTGAAATGAAAAACGGTTAATCAAACAGGGTTATGGTTAAGAATATTGGCAAAAAAGGAGATTGTCTCAAAAGTCGCGGCGGCCGGATTATGCATCACCGCGGGCAGGCGATACGCCCCATCCGCAGCCTCTCCCCTCGGGTGAGCGAAGCGTAACCCGGGGGGCAATGTCATTAAGTTAAGAAAAAACGCTTGAAAGGACAAGTCGGATTTCTCGGCAGCCGTAGGCTGCCGAGAA
>DAIQOU010000811.1:0-1177 GCA_036787725.1 Bacteroidales bacterium | reverse complement strand
CGTTATAAATTGGAATTTACAGTGAATCCCGAAGTGCCCGATTTGTTTTTTGGAACTTCTGTCGTTTTTCTTACAGCGTTGAAAGATCTGCCGGTTGCGGTGCTGGATGCCGGGGACAATCTTTCCATCTTGAATATATATTATCAAGGCAGCGAAATCACTCATTATTATCGAGAAAAAGGAAAACTGTTTATTCATTTACCCGACGTTTTGAAAAAAGGAGAAAAAGGCGAACTTCATATTTCTTTTTCCGGAACACCCGGAACATCGTCGGGATATATTCGTGAGATTGTTGAAGGTGAGCCTGTCATATATACTTTTTCCGAACCTTTTGCAGCTTCGGAGTGGTGGGTTTGTAAAGATGGTTTGAATGACAAAGCAGAAGAGTTGGAAATTTCCATCACTCATCCGTCTGCTTATAAAGCCGTGGGAAACGGATCCCTTATTTCCATTACCGACAATCAAGACGGGACTGCTACTTCTCATTGGAAACATGCGTATCCCATCCCTCCTTATTTAATTGCATTTGCGGTAGCGAAATATGAAGAATATCATCTTTCGGCAGATATAGACGGATCGACTATACCTGTGTTGAATTATATCTATCCCGGTAATCAAGCGTATGCCATACCGGCATTGAACAGAGTTCCCTCTTATATAAACTATTTCAATGAACTCTTTGGAACTTATCCCTTTATAAAAGAAAAATACGGACATGCCGAATGGAAAATAAACGGAGGGATGGAGCATTCCACCATTACTTTTATCGGAGACTACAACCGGGATCTGATTGTGCATGAACTGGCTCATCAGTGGTTTGGGAATAAATTAACCTGCGCTTCCTGGAATGATATCTGGCTGAACGAAGGTTTTGCGACGTATAGTGAAGGATTGGTACAAGAGCACTTTGTTGATAAAGAAACATTTAATAATTGGAAAAAGTGGATAATCAATCGAGTAACCAAGAATTATCCTTCCGGTTCGGTATATAATCCCGAAGCCGAGAATGAAGATCGGATTTTTGATTACGGATTATCTTATTTGAAAGCGGCTATGATTATTCATCAATTGAGAGGAATACTGGGGGATGAGGTGTTTTTTAGAGCAATAAAAGAATATATGACCACCCCTCATTTTGAATATGGTTTTGTATCTACGGAAGATTTCAAACAGAGTC
>DAIQOU010000488.1:0-3874 GCA_036787725.1 Bacteroidales bacterium | reverse complement strand
TTACCGCTACCAATTATATCCCGGCCAACCGGGATGAGATCATTTATAAATTGGACGGATTTTCCCGGGACTGGTCTCGTACCAATGGACGGAATATCATTACGTATACTAATTTGAACCCCGGTAATTATACGTTGATTATTAAAGCCGATCGGGAAGGGGAGGTCCCCGAGACCCGACTGCATATTGAAATATTACCTCCGTTTTATCGGACTTGGTATGCTTATTTGTTATACGCGATTGTTATTACCGTTATACTGTATTATTTGGTAAGGTCTTACAACAGTCGGATTAAATTGCAGGAATCGTTGAAATATGAGCAAAAACACATCCGGGATGTGGAAGCGCTTAACCAATCCAAACTTCGCTTTTTCACCAATATATCGCATGAATTTCGCACTCCGTTAACGTTGATAACGGGGCAAATGGAAATGCTGATGCGAATGGAAACGTTTACTCCCAAGATTTACAATAAGTTGCTGGCCGTTTATAAGAGCGGTTTACAAATGAAGGAGTTGATCAATGAATTGCTTGATTTCAGGAAACAGGAACAGGGACATATGACGTTGAAAGTATCCGAACACAATATTGTGGATTTTCTGAACGAGAATTATTTGTTGTTTTCGGAATATGCCAATGCCAAAAATATCCGGTTACGGTTTATAAAACAAACGGATGAGCTCCGGGTGTGGTATGATGCCAAGCAATTCCAAAAGGTGATAAATAATTTGTTATCCAATGCTTTTAAGTATACCGGTTCGGGAGATACGATATCTGTTTCGATTCGGGAAGAATCCGGCTATGCCGTGCTGGAGGTAGAGGACACCGGTTCCGGTATTGCAGCTGCAGATCTAAACAATATATTTGATCGTTTTTATCAATCGGAG
Organism: Bacteroidales bacterium; assembly: GCA_036787725.1. GTDB lineage: Bacteria > Bacteroidota > Bacteroidia > Bacteroidales > Azobacteroidaceae > DAIQOU01. The sequence continues at coordinate 2,987 of DAIQOU010000488.1, read as the reverse complement.
GGATCTTCTTCCGGTACGGGGATCGGGTTGGCATTGGCCAAAGGAATTGTAGAACTTCATCACGGGACGATCCGGGTGAAAAGTGAAAAAGGGAAAGGAACCGTATTTATTGTTTCATTGCCCTTGGGAAAAGACCGGTTTGATCCCGGGCAGTTGAGTGAGAAAAACAATGAAGAAAACGTAATCCGGATGATGGAGAGTCTTCATCTGCCGGAAATTCCGGAAGAGGAAGGCCCCGTTCGGCCTGACGGGGTGAAAATGTTGATCGTGGAAGATAATAAAGTACTTCGGGAAATGTTAACCACCGTCTTTGAACCGTTTTATGCGGTAATAACAGCAGAAGACGGAGAAGAGGGATTGGAAAAAGTGAAGAGTGAAATGCCCGACATTGTGGTCAGTGACGTATTGATGCCCAAGTTGTCCGGTGTGGAATTGTGTAAAATGATTAAGACCGACATGGAGATTTGCCATATTCCGGTGGTATTGTTAACTGCCCGGACGGCTATCGAACATACCGTTGAGGGATTTCATAACGGAGCGGATGACTATATTACGAAGCCTTTTGATGTCCGGTTATTGATCTCCCGATGTAATAATTTGGTTAACAGCCGGATCGTTCTTCAGGAAAAATTCAGCCGGCAACCGCAAATGACTCCGTTGATGCTGGCTACCAATAAACTGGATAAAGAAATGATCGATAAAGTGGTTTCGGTAGTCAACCGGAACCTGACCAATCCGGAGTTTAATATCGATCGGTTGGCACTGGATCTGGGGATTGCCCGGACCAACCTGTATGCAAAAATAAAAGCCATTACAGGCCAAACTCCCAATAAATTTATATTGACGCTGCGATTGAAAAAGGCTGCTTTTTTGTTAAAAAACAACCCGGAACTTCAGGTGTCCGAAATATCGGAGATGACCGGATTCACGACTCCCCGTTATTTCAGTAAGTGTTTTAAAGATGTGTATTCCGTTAATCCATTGGTGTATCGGACCGGAGAGAATTCGGAAGACAGCCAACCTCTTTAAGGTTTAAGATATATTTTATACTTCAAAAACGATATTAATCCCTATCTTTATCTGTGAAATTCATTATTGTGAATAATTATGTATGGATAAAGAGGTAAGGTATCTTATTAACAGAATAGCGGAAGACGATGATGAGGCGTTTCGTATTTTTTATGATCGATTTTATATAAAAATCTACAGGTATACTTCTTATTATGTTAAAAGTATTGACATCAGAGAAGAAATTGTATCGGATGTTTTTTTCAATTTTTGGGTGAACAGAAAAAAAAATCCGTCTATTGAAAATCCGGAAGGATATTTATATACCATGGTAAAGAATACTGCCTTATCTTATATGAGTAATAAAGAAGATACCACATTCGAAATAAATGAACATTTCCAAGAAGAGTTATCGGATACAAAAACCCCCGAGAATATTATTATTGACGAAGAAATAGCTGTGGCTATAAAAAATGCTATCGATGATCTTCCCGAACGATGCCGGTTAATTTTTTTAATGGCGAGAGAAGAAGGATTAAAATACCGGGAAATTGCCGAATTATTATCTATCTCTGAAAAAACGGTCAATGCACAAATGGTGTTGGCAATAAAAAAATTATCCAAGAGGCTGGGCAGATTATTGACATTATTTTTCATGCTTTAAATTGTGCTGATTAATAGAGGATTAAGAACTTTTCTTCATTTTTTTTAAAAAAAACAACAAAAAGGCTTAGATGTGTTTTTCGTTTTTCTACTCTATATTATTGTAAGTCTCTTTCTAAATAAATGCTAAATGCTGAATGAACTTGAGATATTAACTGCTATTGCTTCTGTTCTGAATGGTAATCCTACTGAACATGAACAACTTTTAGTCAATCGGTGGTTGTCGGAAGACGAAAAAAACAAGACTGTTTTTGAGAATCTTGCAAATTCCGCTTCTAATTATAAAGACGCAATTGATGAGGAAGCCGGCAATGCAAAAGAAAAAATATTCCGGAATATAAAAGGAAGAATTGAAACAAATATTACTAAACCTGTTATCAATATATGGAAATATGTGGCTGCAGCATCTATTATAATAGCAATCGCTTTGGCCGGAATAAACTTAAAGAAAGAGCCTCTGAATATAATTGCAGCCCGGATTGAAACAAAATCATCTTCCGGCTCAACCTCCAAAATTACTTTGGGGGATGGTACTGTGGTAGAACTTAATGCAGGTTCGGAAATGAGCTACCCGGCTTTTTTTAACGGCGATACACGTGTAGTTGCACTAAATGGAGAAGCTTACTTTGAAGTAGCAAAAGATGCCAAACGACCTTTCCTTGTAGAAACCGGGGATTTAACAATAGAAGTGCTTGGAACTCATTTTAATGTAAATTCCTACGAGGAGGATGAGAATATTATTACGACCTTATTGGAAGGTTCGGTCGGGATTCGCAAAAAACACATGAATACAAGCAATAATGAACCAATTATCTTGAAGCCCAATCAACAACTGGTTTTTAATAAGAGAAATAACTCTGTAAATGTCAGAAACGTGGATGCTGATTTATATGCTGCTTGGAAAGATGGTCAGTATCTCTTTGAAAGTGAAAAGTTTTCAGATATAGTAAAAAAACTCGAACGTGGATTTGGTGTTGATATAACCATTCAGTCCCCGGAACTCGAACAATTGGTTTTTTCGGGAGTCTTCACCAAAAGTGAGAATGTAAAACAAATTCTAAATGCATTGAAAAAACATCGTGATTTTGATTATAAAGAATATGAGAATGGAATAGTCATATTCAAAAAGTAAGAAGTAGATTGTTAAACCCTTAAAATCTGATATTTATGAATAATTCGTCTTAAACGAAGAAGTCGAAAAATGCGGTCACATTTTTCGACTCTAAAAAGTTTCAATAACCCTAATTCAATTAATAGTTAATTAAAACATTGCTAATGTATGAAAAAAAACTTTTTATACGAAGATTATTTATGCA
>DAIQOU010000487.1:0-3877 GCA_036787725.1 Bacteroidales bacterium | reverse complement strand
TCCTGATTTTTATCCTGAGTAAAAGTTCCAAGGAAAAGAACAAAAATGAAAAATATAACAACTCCTGTGATGATAAAAATAATTTGTCCCATTTTGATTTCGTTTTTATAAAGTTAGTTATCAGTAGCTTTTAATTACATAATATATTTTTTTGTCGTCCGTTTCATCCGTGATGATCACGGATTCTCCGTATTTGATCTCGTCTCCGTGAAGGCTTACCACATTTAACCGAATCGGGTCCTTGTTGATAATAAACTCTGCCGATCCTATTCTTTTGTCTTTAATCGTGGAAAGCATGATTCCCGAACTTCCGAAAAAGTCAATCTCCTTTTCACCTTCATATCCGATTTCTTTGAAAAGTCTGACTAAGGGAGCGGTGGCAAATTTAGTTAAAACAATACTCAGAAAGAATAGCGGAATTAAGATCAAAACCGATTTGTTTCCCCAAGAATCCATATTTACCCAATAGGAAAAAATCAGGGACCCTGCCCACATGAAAAGATTAAAAATAGAGAATACCATCATAAAGGGTACTTTTCCTATATTAATGAAGTGCAAGAACTGCATCAACGGTCCCGGATTATGTCCCACGTCCGTATCCGAATCTCCCGCATCTATGTCGGCTTCCGTGTCAACGTCTACATCAACGTCCAAATCGATTCCGGCATCCGCACCGGAGAAATCAATACCCAAATCCAAGTCTTTGGTACCTACTCCGCTCACTATGGCAAATAGCCAGTATAAAATGATTGCTATCATAACAACTGTCGTAATGCCGTTGGGCAGGGGATGGAATAATAAATGCAATAGTTCTGCCATACTGTTTTGTTTTTATATTGTTAATGATATGGTTGCAATTTAGCAATAATTCTTTTTCTCTTTGTTGTTTTAATTAATAATGTTCCCGGTCAAACCATTCCTTTAATTCATTCATTGCAGTCTGTTTTTTATAGAGTTGACTTTTATATTCCTTAGTCTGTTGCTTGTCGCATGCCTATGCGAATTGGTTTGTCTTTTCAGATTCATTTGATTTCATTGTTTTTTTTAGTTTTATTATTAAACATCTTATCATTTATTTCTCTTCAATTGCAATTGTTATTTGCAAATATAGTAAAATTATTTTGCTTTGCAAATAAATTTGGCTGTTTTTTGATTAAAAAAGGAAGGAAATATAAAATGAAGGAGATGTTTCGCATCATTTTATACCTATTGCGGGGAATGAATTGCTAAAAAAATGATATTGATTTGCCGATTGATGAGGTAATGGTAATTTAATTGTGGGCTTAATTATACATATTTTTCCTTAAAAATGCTCTTTTCATTGGTAATTATGAAAAAAAGCTTAGAACTTCCGAGATTATTTTTTGTTTTTGCAAGAAAAGAGTTACATTTGTAGTAGCAGTAGCAAATAAATTTAGCTTTTTATTATGACAAAGGTAGGGAAGAATATAAAGAGTATTCGCTTGGTACAAGGGCTGAGCCAACAAGCATTTGCAGATTTGTTTCAGTTGACACGAGGGAATATTTCTTCGTATGAAGAAAAGCGAGCAGAGCCGCGAATTGAAACCATTGTAAGTATAGCTAATTATTTTGGCATTCCGTTGACTGATTTTATTTTGAAAGAACTTACGCTAAATGAGCTCAAGCAATATCACCCGGGCAAAACCGCCTTAGAAGAGGAACTGAAAAAGAATTTTCAATTGGAAGAAATTCCGTTTATTTCGGCTTTGCATCGTTCCGATTATGCCCTTCATTATAATGATGACGCATTCATCCGGGAATTACCTCATATTGTTGTTCCCGGTAATTATCAATTTGAAATGATTGCTTTTGAGTTGGAGAATCCCGATATTCTGCCTTCCGGGTTGGATTATAAAACCGGAGATGTGTTGGTTTTCGAACATGTCGTGAAAGAAAATATACATCGTATATTGAATCGATTCGGTATGAGTGCCGATAAAGACGGGATCAAGAGGGGGGTATTCAAACATGAAGAGAACGGAATATTTCTTTATTTGAATGAATTTATTAAGTACCCCTTTGATATCGAGTCCGATACTAAATATTGGGTATTAAGAGCCTTGTATACTCAATTAATATAAGCTTCCTGTATATAATTACAATTAAATTTAACTTTTTTCCTTTGATAAGTAAATAATAGGATTGATTGAATCGGGATAAATTATTAATTATATTATGTAGCCATAATCAAAACTTTTCTCTTTTCTTTTCCTTTTTGTTTTTTAATAATATCTTTGTGTTTTCTAATAAAAATGAACAATAAGCAAAAAGAACGAAAAATAAATCCGGAATGAAGAATTCACTCAATAGTATTGATGAGGGATTGGAAGAATTGCGCCAAGGAAAGATATTGATCGTTGTTGATGATGAGAATCGTGAGAATGAAGGAGACTTTATCGTTGCCGGAGAAAAGATTACTCCCCAAATTGTAAATTTTATGTTAACTTACGGGCGAGGTATTATGTGTGTACCGCTTAGTGAAACACGGTGTAAGGAACTTCGCTTGGAGATGATGGCTTGCGATAATACTTCTTTGTTGGGAACTCCGTTTACAATGTCTGTCGATTTAAAGGGATATGGATGTACTACCGGGGTTTCTGTTTTTGATCGCGCGGCTACTATTAGGGCTTTAATGGATCCGGCTACCGAGCTGGAAGAATTGGCCCGGCCCGGCCATATATTTCCTTTGAAAGCAGCTGACAACGGTGTATTGGAACGGGAAGGACATACTGAAGCGTTGGTTGATATGACTCGTTTGGCAGGACTTAATCCGGGTGGGGCTTTGATTGAAATACTTAATCCGGACGGAACCATGGCACGCTTACCTCAACTGAAAGTAATTGCTGAAGAACATCATCTTAAAATATGTTCTATAGCAGATTTGATTCAATATCGTATTCAACATGATTTATAAATAATATGTTACCTAATCAACGCAGAGAAAAAATATTGGAACTTATTCGAGAGGACGGGCATGCTAAAGTGCTTGATCTGAGTCGTATATTCAAAGTTACCGAAGTGACTATCCGTCAGGATCTGGAACGATTGGAAAAAGAGGGATTGGTTCGGCGCGAACATGGGGGAGCGGTTCTTATCGATATTGATACCGGAGTGAGAAATATAACGTTACAGAATCGAAAGAACATGGCCGAAAAAATGATGATAGCCCGTAAAGCAGTTTCTTTTATAGAAAATGGTGATACCATTATTCTGGATTCCGGTTCTACTACTACAGAAATTGCAAAACTTATTGTTGATTTCCAAAATATAACCGTTATAACCAATGCATTGAATATCGCTTTGATATTAGGAGCCCATCCCAATATAAATTTGGTTGTTACCGGAGGAGAATTTAAGGCGCCCACCTTATCTCTTACCGGACAAAAAGCGGCGGATTTTTTTTATAATCTGAATGTTGACAAATTATTTTTGGCTACTGCCGGAATTACCCTTAAATCAGGTCTTACTTATCCCAGCATTAGTGATATTTGTGTTAAGAGAGCGATGATTGAATCGGCTAATGAAGTGTTTCTGGTCGCAGATTCGACCAAAATCGGAGTGAACTCATTTGCCAGTTTGGGCGCTTTATCCCTTGTTAACCTGCTTATCACCGATTCCCATATATCTCCGGAAAACGAAGAAATGTTTAAGAATAATGAAATAGCTTATATCATTGCAGAATAGAAATAATTGGCTTGAATTTTCGATTTCTTTTTTTATTTTTCGATTTTTAAGTGACAATCATACATATTTCCTTTTTTAAGATTATATAGGAGATAATTGTGTCATTTCCTAGTCTTTATTGAAAAGTATATGTTAAATTTTATTTTTTATTTGGTTTTTATATTTCGAATAT
>DAIQOU010000486.1:0-3886 GCA_036787725.1 Bacteroidales bacterium | reverse complement strand
ATATTTTTATCAATAAAGGTTCTTTTCCGGGAAGAAATAATTCGGTCCAAGCTCCGGGATAAGGAGACAATCCGCGAACGAAATTATGAATGTTTTCCGGCGAACGATTCCAATCAATCCGACAAGTTTCCTTAAATATTTTGGGAGCCGGTTTCAATACTGCGTCTTCACTAAACAGTTGTTCTTGAGAGATCGGCTCTGCTTTATTCTCCAAAATCAAATCTACGGTTTGCTTTACCACTTCGGCTCCTACCTGCATTAATTTGTCATGAATATCTCCGGCAGTGTCATTCTCTCGAATTGGAATCTTCTGTTGAAGAATAATTTTTCCTGTATCTATTTCGTGTGTAAGGAAGAAAGTGGTAACTCCGGTTTCTTTTTCTCCATTAATAATGGCCCAATTAATAGGAGCAGCTCCCCGATATTGAGGCAAAAGAGAAGCATGTAAATTAAAAGTACCCAAAAGAGGCATGTTCCACACCACTTCAGGTAACATCCGGAACGCAACAACAATCTGAAGATCGGCCCTCCATCCTTTTAACTCTTTCAAAAACGACTCATCCTTTAACTTTTCCGGTTGCAATAGAGGCAGTCCTTTTTCCAATGCATATTTTTTCACAGCCGAATATTGAATTTTATATCCTCTGCCTCCGGGTTTATCCGGCATGGTAACTACTCCGACCACATTATAACCGGATTCGACCAGTATATCGAGACTTGCAGTGGCAAACTCGGGCGTTCCCATAAACACAATACGCAATGATTTTTTGTCCATTTCCATTCTTTTTCAAATTGGTGTCAAACTTACATATTTTTTTTGACTTGTGTCATGAAGGGCATTTGAGAAGGCTTTATTTTAAAACCATTTTTTCTTCTTAAAATAAAACCAAATTAATAATGCAATAAGAATCATGGTTCCCCACGCATAAATATAACCATATTCCCAAGTCAATTCGGGCATGTACACAAAGTTCATACCCCAAACGCCGACAATAAAAGTCAATGGGATAAAGATGGTAGCTACCACCGTCAATTGTTTCATTACCATATTCATTTTTACATCATTGTTATTTAAATAAAGATCTACCAACGAAGACATGATTTCCCGACAGGAATCCAAGGTTTGCAATATATATATAACTTGATCGGAAAGTTCTTTAAAATAAGGAATTTGTTTTCGTTGAATCAAGGTATTGTCCGCTCTTATCAATTTACCGAATTGATCCTTTACCGGATACATTAATTTTCTCATACGAATGATTATCCGGCGTTTTTCCTGAATATCATTAATAAGATCTTCGTCTTTATTGTTTTTGATATCCAATAAATTATCTTCTAAATCTTCCATTTCTTCTTCTACTTGAGCAATCGTATCATTGTAATTGTTCAGTACTTCGTTGAGAATGGTGGCCAATAGAAAATCAGCTTCTCCGGTTCTTATTTTAACGGAATTTTCTTTAATTGCGGAATAAATGTTGTCAAACAAAGGATAATTGCTTTCCTGAAAACTGATGAGGTAATTCTTTCCCAGAATTAAAGTGAGGTTTTCGAAAATCAAGTCGTTCTTTTCATTATAATAAATGGCCGGAAGCATAATCAAAATGTTGCCATTGGATTCTTCTATTTTGGCCGATCGTTGCACATTCAGAATATCTTTCGCTTCAATGGTTGTCAACCCTATAGAAATTACAATACTGACTATTTCTTCGGAATTATTCATTCCTTTAACACTAATCCAATGGGTACAATCTTCTTTGATGAATGAGTTAATAAGAGACGTATCGGTTATTTTTTTTTCGAATACCTGTTTGTTGTTATATCCGATTAACTGTAAATCGGTGGGGGTAGTGTTTAGCCCCGTATAGCTTATTTTTCCGGATAAATGGTGGTTTTTGTGACGACGTGCCATTCAATTGTTTATTTCTGATTTACTTAATGAACGTATCCGGACGATGGTTGGTTTTGACAAAACTAAAAAAAAATGAAAAAAGCATGTTATATTTATTTTGTAAATACGTCATTAAAGTAAGATGGATTTAGAACAATTTAAATCAGATATTATTCCGCTCCGACCGGCAATGTTTATTTATGCATTGAAAATAATCGGAAATGAAGCCGATGCTGAAGATGTTGTTCAAGAAACATTACTCCGAGCATGGAGTATGAGGGAACGACTGGAAGAACTGAACAACTCTTCCGGATTTTGTATGACGATGGTGAAGAATGCTTGCATAGATAAAATCAGGCTTCAAAAGCAAACTGTCGATACCCGAGAAGTTAAATTGGTATCTGATGAAACTCCTTATGGAAATGCAGAAAAGAACGATTGCATTTATTTAGTAAAACAAATCATCGAAGCACTCCCGGAACTGCAACGTTTGATTATTCGGATGAGAGATATTGAAGGTTATGAATTGGAAGAAATAGCTTCCATAACGGGAACTAAAGTCAGCGCTGTCACCATGAATTTATCCAGAGCCCGTAAAAAAGTACGGGAAGAATTTTTGAAGATAAATGCTTACAAACGTAAATAGAAATGGAAAATTTAGATAAATTACTGGAAAAATACCTGAACGGTCAAACTTCTTTACAAGAAGAAGAATGGTTGAGAAATTACTTTACAAAAGAGGATATCCCCGGCGGAAAAGAAGAGTATAAAGCATTGTTCGGCTATTTTAATAAAGAAATTCAAGACCGGGAGAAACAATTAAAACAACCCAAAATGTTTTCTCGTTTTTTTTCCGTAATAGGGACGGGGATTGCTGCGTGCTTTTTTCTTTTTATTGGGATTAAATTGTTTTTTCATCCCACTCCAAACGAGCCGGCTTCCGTAGTATACATCAATGGGAAAGCCTATCGGGATGTGGAAACGATCCATAAAAATGCCTTGAATACTTTAGAACTTTTTTCGGAACAATCCGACGAGATTATATCGGATCAAATCAACGCATTGGAATCTTTTTGGGAATAAAGATGTGTGAGTATTTATATTACAAGAGAAAATGTATATGAAAAAGATCGGTTTAATGTTTATACTTTGTTTATTCGCCGTCTCGATAGCTGCCCGCGATAAATTAAAAACAGATAAAATATTTGAAAAATACGGAATGCTCGACGGCTCTGTATTGGTAGAACTATCTACGGATGTATTGGCAAAAAATACCAAAATATCCTTTTATAAAAGTATGATTATGCCCGAAGAAAAGGAAGCAGTACAAGAAATAATGACGGCTATAGAAGAAGACACGAAAGAAGGGTTAAAAATCATGGAATCTGCAAAAAACGGGAAAGTAGAAACAGGATATTATTACTTGACCCCGGAAAAAGACCGGAAAACGAAAGAATATATTTTATATAAAAATAAATCCAAAAAAATTACCTTGATCTACTTGAAAGGCGATTTTAAGCCTGACAGGTTGGAAGAAGAGTTGGATAAATTGAAGGACTTATTTATTTATGTCAATAAACGGAGAATAAAACTCTAATCTCACACCATAATTTATAATGACAATGAAAAAGATAATCTTTTTATTCGTTTTTTCGGCTGCTTTAGCAGCTCCGTACATCTTATTCGCTACCGAACCGGCCGGAGTGCGGGATACTTCCTTTTACTATCGGGATAAGACAATCATTTTAACGGATTCCGGAGATTCTTTCAAAACTTCTGTTGTTGAATCGGGCGATACTGTACTTTTGGAAAAAAAAGATCCCAAAAGCAGCATTAAGGTGAGCGGTTCGGATTATAATTTTATTTTTTCTTGGAATAAGAAAAAATTTGATCCTCACTGGTCCGGCTTCGGAATGAGTTTTATTAATTTTGATAATTTGAAAGGAGGTAATGTAATTACCGGACAAGTCCTCAACCCAAATGGCAATTTGAGGCGGA
>DAIQOU010000485.1:0-3892 GCA_036787725.1 Bacteroidales bacterium | reverse complement strand
ATCGTCACTGCAACTATAGAGTAAAACGGTACAACTCAATAAAATAAATAAATAATTTACTGCTTTTTTCATTTTAGATAAGTATTATTTGATAAAAAATTAGTAGAGTTTATGTTTAATATATGTAGTGTCACCCTCCTATAAAGCCTAACCATGTTATTTGATTGTTACTATACTCTTTCCCAACATATGTAAATCTTCCCCTCTTTCCACTTCCGTAGAACATTCTCCCAACCAACCATTCTCTTGATTTACACCACAATAAACTTTTACGAAATCAATGCCCGGCAAGTCTGCTTTATTGCCATCTTTATCTATAGCCCAATCTATGTCAATCGCCGAGTTATCTCCGATATTGGGGGAATTATCTACATATCCGTAATTAAATCCATAGAGAACAAAATAGATATTTCCTTCATTGATCCCGGGTACAAATTGTCCCTCATTAATTCCATTTTCGGGCAAACGTATCCCCTTAAATGTCAATTGTTCTTCTTTTATCCACGCCGGGTAATAAGTTTGTTGATGATATACATTTTTCACTTTATATCCGGTATTATTTTTATTATCCTTCCATCGAATATATTTTTCGATTGTCATATAAGCGGTTGGATTATCCGGTTCTCCGATGATCTCCGGCTCTTCTTTAGTCGGTTTATAATAAGTCATTTCATAATCGCGAAAAACCCTTGTATCATTTTTATTTTCGGTTGCAATGCTATACCAAGCTTCTTTTTCCGCCGAGAAATTACTGCTTCCTTTAATCTCATACCATTCGTCCTCATCCGGCTTTCCGTTTTTATTCTTATCGTATGCAACCATTACAATACCCGGTTCGCAACTTCCCCCAAAAGGAGCTCCGGGACGTCCGTAATTAGCACCAAAAGCATTCCCGTTAACTCTGAAATCCCGCTTTCCCGAGACATTTACAATCGTATGATCAAAACCGAAAGTGACGTATCCGCCCCAGCCCCCCAAGGTAATCATCCATGCATCCTCTCCCACCAGCCATTCATTCGCTTTTTTAATCATATCCGCATGCGTATCTCCTTGTTTGTAGTCCGGAAGTATATTTACAAACTGACCGGGTGCCGGGAGGTAATCAAAAACGTTCGAAATGTAAGGACTTAACTCTTTCTCCGATCGTTTTACAATCACTTTCACCCTGCTTTTTATCTCTCCATCGGTTACTTGCAATTGATATTCACCCGCTTGTGCGGCAATAAACAGGGGAGTCTTGCCATTAGTATAAGAAAATCTATATAACTCGGAAGAGGCATTCAGCAGTTCCCATTGCAGCTTCTCCGAGCCGGCTAAATAGCCCGGAGTTTCCATAGAGACAATGGTGTGAACCACTGTTTCTATATTCGGATTTTCTCCATTTACAATTATTGTTATTTCCTTTTCCGTTGTTCCTTGTTTATTTGTCACTTTCAACAGCAACTTATATTTTCCCGGTTGGGAAGTGTTAAACACATATTCTTTACCGCTTGATACCTCTTGCTCTTCTAAAATCCATGAATACGTTACCTCACTATCACTCACCACTACCGGATTCAGTCTTAATTCACTGCCGGCTTCCATTATATACATTTCTTCCGGACCGGAAATCACCGGAGGGGAATCTTTTTTTACCACAGTAACCGATATTTCCCTTTGATCGTTTCCTGCTTTATTGATAACATTCAAAACGAGGTTATACTCACCGGGAACCTCCTCTTTGAATGTATAGATTAAGGTAGTTGCAACCTCTTTTCCACCCTGTAACCAGGTATAAGATGCAGCATTATCATTTGCAACGGTTGGTCTCAGTTCCAGCTCCTCTCCTTCCAATACCGTGTATTTATTTTCCAAGCCGGAGATAACAGGGGCCAACATTTCTTCCTCTTTATCATCTGAACATGCCGATATAAAGAAGATCAAAAACAGTACATAAATGAAAAAACAATTTTTATTCATAATTTAAAATTTAGCCATTTATAAATGCGGTATACATTTTATTATCTCATTCACTCTTGTATATGGGTAACAAAGCAAAATGGCCCGGAATATTTCCCGAACGGACCACCCATTTCTTTCTTCCGTTTTTATCAAAACAGTACAAAAGTCCCGGTGTAACGTAATTTCCGGCATCTGTTATGAAAATGTCTTTCGTGTCGGGATGTACCATAATTCCATACGGTTTTTCAATATTTTTGTCCGTTCCATCGGTAATGATGTTGCGCGTTACAATCTCGTGAGTACGGGTGTCCACAATACTGTAAGATATGGTCCAATCGTTTGTTATATAGCTCCATTCCGTTCCGTAGACATACAGCAATTCATCATCGATCCAATAGTTTGTAGCTGCGATGGGGATGGTATCGGTAACCTGTTGTGTCTCCTTATCGATAAAAAACAAGCGAGCAGGAAGTCCCTTATAATCCCCCCGAGAGCTTACCCAGAGGTTCCCTCGTTTATCAGCCTTTATTCGTTCCAGGTTATATGCAACATCAATCCGTTTTTCTTCTTTAAAAGTGGTTATATCGATTACCGAGACAGTCCGTTCATATCCCTCCGTACTGCCGGCGCCCATATATCCCCCTGAGTTGGCCACATATATTTTGCCTTCCACAATATCCAACTCATCCGGCTGAAATCCGACCAAGCAACGGTCTACCTCCTTTAAAGTGGCAGTATCTATCTTAGCAACAAATCCAATCTGTTCATAATTGGGATCGATCATCACCGGGCCGGCATACGATGTTACATAAGCATATTTTTCATGAAACTTAATAAACCGGCAATTGGGGATTTCGATTTGCGTAATCCTTTCCGTTGTTTCGGCATTCATTACTTCTACTTTATTCGAGCAGTTGATCACGGCATATAACTTAGTACCATAAATGCCTATATCGTTTCCGACATCCCCCAACTCTTTGGGAACGTGTGGATTTATTTCCGCATAAATATTTCGCTTATATATTCCGGTCGAAAAATCGTAATAATCTAATGTAGACTTGTTGCTGCCCATATTTCCCTCATTAAGCAAATAGAACCCTTTATAACCGATAATCTCCTGTGGTTTTTCGATTATTTCCTCTTCGGAAAGAATCATTTCGACATCCCCTCTGCAGGCAGTTAAAGAAATGAATACAAGGAAAAAAAGGAAAGTCGTATCAATTGATTTTTTCATAATTCAACAGTGAATGAAATTTTATAGTTCCGTTTAGGCATCGGATAGTTGAGCACCACTTCATAATCTTGGCTCAACAGATTATTTATTTCGGCGGCCAACCGCATATTGGTCTTTGAGATACGGAAATTCTTTACAATAGCTGCATCATGCGTATACCAAGGTTGTTCATACTCTGACCGAATATTGGCTGAACTGTGGTAGCGTTCTCCCACATAAATAAAACTGTAATTAAGTTGCCAGGATTTCCAGATAAAGCCGGCTATAACGGAACCACTGTGCCAAGGGATATAGGGTATCTGTCCTCCATACGTAATTTTGTCCAGTTCTTCGCTCTTTCGTTTTGTAAAATCTTGGGCTTTCTGATACGTATAGGCGAGTTTTAAGTTTAACAGTACATCGCCGGGCAACTGCAATATAGCAGAGGTCGATGTTTCGGCTCCCCTTATTTCCACATATCCCAAATTGATCATCATCCAACGGTATTGACCGCTCCCCTTAGGTACGGCCACGATCTTATCCGTGACTTCGTTATAATAAATATCTGCCTGTAATTGAAATTGTTTTACCAATCCTTTTGCAAACGATTTATCGTAGCGAAAACCGACATTATATTGGTGTGTAAACTCCGGTTTCAGTGCAACATTTCCAATATCGGTATAATACAGATCATTGAATGTAGGCATTCTGAAAATTCTTTTATAAAAAGCCCGCAGA
>DAIQOU010000484.1:0-3898 GCA_036787725.1 Bacteroidales bacterium | reverse complement strand
GCAAAACACCGGGAGTATTTTGCAGCAAAACGAAGTTGCAAATTGCTGCAAAACGGAAACGCATTTTGCAGCAAAATGAAAATACCGTCCCGTATAACCCCAAACGCCCGCAGTCGCGAAATAATCGCCCGATAAACGAATCCGCGATAATCTATGGAATACAGATACTTGCAGGTATTTATACAGGAGTAAGCGCCGGAAAATTATCAGATATGCCTTTCGAGTTTTCTATTACTTAATCCGGGTTTGTTCAATAGAGTTTATATTGAACAAATCTAATCTTCCGGATAAAAAAAGATACTGCTCTTATTTCAAAATAAAAACAGTATCTGCTTCCAATTTATCGGTTTTGTGTTATTCAAATGGGCCGGGTATCTTTTTACTTCAATTTATTTATAAATGCAGTCCACCGCAAAAACGTTGCATAAAACACAAAACAATTTATTTATTTTTTTCAAAAAAGATAAAAACGCAACAAATTTATCGTAGTTTATCGATTCAACAAACTACGCTCCCTTAACAAGCAATAATTTAACTGTTACTTTGAAGATGCCGAACCGACTTCATGTTTATTTCCTTTATAACTTTTCAGAATAGCACGTGTAGAACCGATTTTCAACTTGGAATCAAGACGAACCGGCATCCGATTTTCATCATTGGTTAAATACACCCGCATAGCTTCTTTCTTATTTTCGAAAGCATTATCGTTTATCATCAGCACCAAATAAATACACTCATATTTATTCTTATCGTTGGCTTCTACAGTCTCTATCCCACGATAAATAATGTCCATGGTCACTTTATCTTTCCCGGAAAGGAAAACCACATTGTAAGCGTCGCCCTTCTTCATATCCGAATAATTCAATGTTCGAGCATAAAATACCACACTCATCATATCATAAATACAAGATTCGGCAGTTAATTTTTCATCAAAGCGCAACGTACCGTTTCGAATTCGTTTGGTTGAAATATCCACTCGATCATTCACATAAGTATAGGTAGCGGTTTCCTGTGTATAATCACTTCCCTCAAACGCATCCTTAATAAAAGCCAATGGAATCAAATCCTTTGTCATATAACAAGATAAAGTATCTTTCAAATTAAAGAACTTCCGGACTGTGCCGGTAGATTGAGCCAGTAAAGTCATTTTATAAGCATCCTTACCCTTATATCTTTCCGAAACGGTTTTAAGCGACGAATTTCCGGCTTTAGTATAAATAAGTCCGTACTTGAAATAAAGATCATAAGTTAATTCTTCTCCCGCTTGAAAATAATCATTTTTTAAGGGGCATTGTGCTTGCGTTTTTATACTTGCCAATATAAGAAGCGAGCTTATCAGACAAATTATAACTTTCCAATTCATAGTTTGTTTATTTTAGTTTTATAAAGCCAATTACACTCCAACCTAATTTACATCATACAAATAAAACTATAATCCGGCTTATAATCAAACCATTTTGAACATCTTTTTGTTCAACGGCAAGATATTACATTTTATTATTTTTTATGAATACCTTTTAACCGGATATAAGATAAATATCTCTTACTCCGGTTACTTATTTTTATACAAGAATAGATACTCAATGCATATACTGCAATATACCTGTTATTTTTGATTTATAGAAACATTTCCGTATTTATTGGAAAGAATGATGGTACCTTTCGGCGTTCCGGAGCCTACTGTTCCCTTCACTTGCTCTTTTGTATTTACCGAAAATTCGGTTTTATCGGCTCTGATATTTATATTTCCGTGTTTCACGCCAACATCCGTTCTAAAGGAAGCTTTTTTGTCCGGAGAAATCTCAATCGGAGAATAAGAAGCATCCACTTCTATTTTATTAAAATCGGGAGCAACATAATTTACCTTTACTTCTCCATATTTAACTTGAGAAGCGGAAAGTAACTCATTCAATTTATTAATTCTCAAATTAGCATACGAAAAACTTCCGATAAGGAAATCAACTTCCCCGATATCAAACGTGCCATATTTTGATTCAGTAGTCAAGCGAGCCGCTTTTTGAATGGAAGCATCAGAATATCCGCTATGCAAATTCAATTCCTCTACATTCTCGATTTTTAGTTTTGAATACATTATTTGAATTTTCAAGCGGGTGGAAGAAGAAATGCTTACCCGTTCTCCGTATTTGGTTTCTATTTCATTCAAGTTTCCGGTTAAGCCTTTTACATCAATATTACCATACTTAACATCCAATTTATTTTTATCTCCGGAGAGTATTCCTCCTGTATAATTTCCGTATTTCAACAGGATCTCGGCATTCCCCTTGGCATTCTGCATAGAAATGTTTCCATACTTATTTTCAAGTCTGTAATGAATTGTTTTAGGAACCATAATCCGATAATCTACCGTCCGTCGACAATTATTGCAATTGCCTTTACTTTCTTCATAACGAGTAATGCCGGAGATTACATTCCCCGATTGGGACAGATCAACCCGAATCTTATCCATTAATTCTTGAGCTTGCGAAGGGTCCGAAGCTTCTACTGTTATTAAGACATCAAAAGATACTTCATTTTTGTCCCATTCCTTGATGTCTATAATTCCAAATTTATTATCCACCGACAGAACGGAAACGACAGTTGCGGGAAACGATTTCTTTATTACCTTTTCTTTTTTATGTCCGGCTGCATTTCCCGAACATAAAAACAAGAATAAAAACCCGACGGTTGTAAAAAATAACTTTCTTGACTTCATAATTTAACGTGTTATCAGTTTATTTCATTATTTATTTTCTTCAAAAAACAAGATCATGGATTGTAAGGCGCTGATTTTTTTCTTATACTCTTTGACCATTATAAAATGTGCATTTTCCGTATTCAGTTCTCCGGAAAAATCATCTGCCGAGATTTCGGTATCTTTAATAATTTGCAGTGCATCTTTCATTACCTCATCCCGAATTCCGGCATCTGTATATTGTAATACGGACCGGAGCCGGTTTACTTCTTCATTCATCACCGACGAATAATATTCGCGCATTTCTTTGGTTTCTTCAGACAACACATACACCTCTTTTTTATTTTTCGGATTCAAGAAAAAAAGTGATCCCGCCATTATACCGATCACGACGGCCGCCACCCACCGGAACATACGGATTGTCCGCTTTTTTCTCTTCCGGTCTTGCAATCGATGTTCAAACCGCTCCCAATGACCTTCCGACGGATCCTC
Source organism: Bacteroidales bacterium (assembly GCA_036787725.1). GTDB lineage: Bacteria > Bacteroidota > Bacteroidia > Bacteroidales > Azobacteroidaceae > DAIQOU01. The sequence goes on along the minus strand of DAIQOU010000484.1, from coordinate 714 downwards.
CACATCAAATGCATCTTTATGTTTTTTGACAAAATCTTCTAAATGCATAATTTATCGTTTTTCGTTACCAATTCTATTAATTTTTGTTTCCCTCTTATAAATTGAGATCGTACCGTTGTTTCTTTTAAATCCAGAATTTCTGCAATTTCACCATGATCGTATCCTTCAAAAAGATACAAGCTCAAGATAACGCGATATTTATCCGGTAACTCCTTCATGCGTACGCGAATTCGTTCTACCATTTCTTCCGCCGGGGTTGAGCCTTCTTCAAAATCCTCATCTTCATCATTATATACAACTGCCGGATGGTCTAAATCAACAAAATTAATACAATTTTTCTTCAATCGATTAATGGATGTATTGATGGCTATTCTCTTCACCCACGCCTCCGGTGGAGCATCTTCTATCGCATCTATTTTTTCAAATGCCTTCATAAATGTCTCTTGCATACAATCTTCCGCGTCCATCCGGTTTGACAGGATCCGAACACAACAATTAAACACCTGTTTATAGTACATGTTATAAAATTGTTTTTGAGCTCGAGCATTCCGTTTTTTGCATCCTTGGACAATCTCGTCAATATTAAACATCCGGTTCTATTTATTTATCTCTAATTTAATGACAAATAAAAAAAAGAAATGTTGCAAAATAAGACGTAAATTAAGAAAAATAAAATCATCGGCTTAGGAATCTTAATTCGTGAATGTATAAAAA
>DAIQOU010000483.1:0-3909 GCA_036787725.1 Bacteroidales bacterium | reverse complement strand
TTTTATCTTTCTTGTATTTTGCCGGAATCGATTTCAATGGTTTATCTCCTTTGAAAGAAACCACATCTGCAATTCCTTCTTCATCTATAATCAGTCCTATCAACACATCCTCCAATTGAATTTGAGTTTCTTTGGCAAGAATTTGTTGAACCTGTTTGGTTTCCATGGCCCAAGTCAATCTCACGGGATCCGGATAACCTGCATTACGAGCCAGGTTCTCTAAAGCGACCCGTACCGCCAAGGCTTCGCTGGTTTGTTTCATGGAACCGAATTGCTTGCTTTCTTTTTTGAATTGTTGAATATATTCATATCGTGCCAACAAGTCCTTTTCGGGGGTGTTCTTACTCAAAGGAACCAATCCGTATACTCGTAAATAATCCTGATCGCGCTTATCTTTGATCTTGGAAGTCACTTCCCTTATTTTGAGATCTCCTAAAATAGTATTGGCATACAACAAAGCCCTCCGGTGACCGTTCCCGTCCGAAATATACTTTGCCGATTCATAAACCAATTCCCATTTCTTCTTTCCCAATTCCTTATAAGCGGCGGTAAACCAATCCTTATCTACAGCTCCATCTTTGAACTCCTGAATATCTACCGCAGAATATTTAGCGATTTCGCTTTCCGCTTCCGAATTCTGTTCCTGATATCCCGAAGTTTTGGTATGTGCATGCATCCACCAAATAGCCGAATCCAATCCTTTCCATTCCAAATATCTGCTGACCAAAGATTGCCATTGGGGCGCATAGACTGCTGCTTGGATCAACTTTAATTCGGCAAGTCCGGATTGTTTTACCAATGCATCGAAATCCTTTTGTGTATCCGTTTCTCTTGGAAAAGAACGTTTCAACAACTGAGTGAACAGTTTTTGCTTATTTAACTCCGAACCGTAAATATATCCTCGATACAAAGGGGTTTTCCCCATTCCCGTCAGAATTTCAACAAACCGATTAATTCCGAATATTTTCCCGAATGAAGCAACAAAGACAGAAACCGGCGTATCGTAATCCCCACGTTTTAATTCTATATCCAAAAAGCTCTCACGAATACGATCCGTCATTTCCGATAAAAAGGGAAACTCTTCCATCGTAAATTGAACCCCGGAATCCGAACAATGGATTTTTCCTTTATGATAACGATTTCCTTCCGTAAGGTTTGAAATACGATCGGGAACCAAAATTCCTTCATACATTTCATCTTGGGTGATCATCCGGTGCTTATAAGCCAAACAATATAAATATAAAGGAGGAATGTGGTATTTGATATTCTCTTCCTTACCGGTAAATTGTCTCCATCGATATAAATTCCATACCGCGGCAACCTGATCGGGTGTTAATTCTTGAAGATCGATGGCTCTCAAATATACATCAAAGGCGCCTTCCGCTTGCCATCCGTCCCCATACCGGTTATAATAATATTTTTCTTCTTTCCTTTTATAATTAATAATGGATTCGGGTAAATTGGCATAAATATCCGAACAGGCATTGATGCAATATTCATTCCGTTCCTTAAAAGGATGGCAGTTCTTCAATCCGCTTAATATATTTACCAATGCATTGTTCCATCGATTTTTAGTGGGATTCGGAATACAGTCTTTATAATAAAAAACATACTTTTCAAGGATTTCCCGGAACAATTTTCGATCACAGGATTCGACTAAAGTCAACAGAAAGAGGTCCCGGGCTTCCAATCCGGATTCTTGAAACCACTTATCCCATTCTTCGTAAAGGGGATAGGTTTCAAACCATTCCTTTCCCGATAATTCACCTCTATTGTAAAGAGTCGAACGAAACGTATTGATAAGAAGTACTTTCTCGCGAGAACCGTCATAACATTCGATTTCGTATTCGTAATCTTTATGTTTCAAGAATAAATCATTCAGTTTTTTCACCTCTTCAAGAACAGACTCAATCGGCTTGGAAAATCCCCGGTTTCCGGAACTTATAAAAGAAGTATAAACCGAGTCCGGAGTTATCGCAGGTGTATGATAAGAAGTTATATTATCGGGATTATATAATCCGTATCCGTTCTCCTTAGAAATAACACCCTCCCCTTCGGAAGGATTAAGCTTTTCAAGCAATTGTTCTTCTTTCTTCGTTATTTTCTTTTTTTCCTTGTAGGTGTCAAGCCATTTTTCCAATTGATCATTCAACCGATTGGACTGTTTCAATTGTAACATTACCTCCAAAGCTCCGGGTCGTTGCTCGGCATCTCCAGCAAGGAGGTTATCAACCAATGAGGCAACAATATCATCTGGCTGTTTCAACATAACCTCAATAAGATTCCTACGGAGAGAAGTATTTTTTCGTTTAAATAAATCTTCCACCGCATTCGTCTCTTCTTTTTGAAAAGTAACATACGAAAGCGTATTGACGGCAGAAGCCATGACTGATTCACTGCGATCTTTCAGTACCCGAAGAGCAAATTTACGTTGAGTTTCGCTTACTGTTTTTTCTTTTGCATTCTTTTTATCCCAATAATGGAAAGAATAACAATAAAATTTACCCAATACATTCCGGGTCATTTGTTCTCGTAACTGAATATCCATCTCTTCGAATCGATCCATCAAAATGGCTAACCGATCGTTATTTTCTCCGATTGTATAGATCATTCCCCGATACAAATCATTTTTATCAAAAACAATTCTTAACCAAGAAAATACCTTCCCTTCAAATGTTTTTTCCTTTTCCGGGATCGAATCGGTCAGTGCGTAAAGCTTATCAAAGAGGTCCGGATATTGAACATCGTATTTCTTGGCATTTGCTTCTACAGACAAAATAGAGTTCATTCCTCTCAAAGCAAAAGCCAATACCTGCAAATTATCCGTATTCAACGCTTTATAATAAAGAGGCATTTCCAATTCGGGCAATTGAATTTCCGAAGCAAATTTCAGCGCCAACGATTTCTTTTCAATACCTCCTTTCTCCAATAAATAAGACAAATAAGGAACTGTTTTTTCGACATCAAGGACGCCTTGAGCCCACAAAGCCATATATACATCCGAATTGTCGGAACTTTTAATCGCTTTTTCTATTGCATCCGGATTCGACAAATATTCATATGCTTTTTGAGAAAACTTCCGCACGACCGACTCCTTTTCTGCTTCCCATCCCAAACCGGCCCAGACATCAATCGCCCGAACAACGGAAGAAAAACGAGTCAACTTGTTTTCAATTATCACATTCAACATGTATTGAAGAGCGCCGACCGAAGTTTCATCCAACGATTCCAAAACGGTTTGTCGTAATCCTTCCTGTCGTTGAGCCGCCAGCAGTAATTTCTCGACGGCTTCCCATGCTTCCGGTTTATTACTGTTTAACAAAGCTTTGATAATTCCGCGGGAAACTTTCCCTACCTCATCTCTGTTGTAAATAATGTCTTCCAACAGCGTAAATATTTTTTCATTTCCGGCATCAATAGCTGCCGACCAAATCCGGAAGTTATCAGAAGACGAGATATGATTGTCATACCGAATTTCCTCTTCCATGCCGAATTTATAATAAATATCTTTTCCTTTCTCGTAATCATACCGGGAAACCGGTTCGATCATAGAAATCAAAAATGCGATCTGAGAACTTTTTATCGATTCTTTATGTTGAGGGGCCCGAAAGGAACGACGGTAATAACCTTGTTGATAAGGAGCATTTCTGAAATTATTCCATGCATCGATAAAATAAGGTGTTTTATCTTCTCCCAAAAAATAAAGCAATAAATCATAATGATTTTCTTTGCTCCACATATCTTCTTTATAAAGGGCTTCTATCTTTTTATAATTCTTTTGTCCCGAATGACGGTTTTCCCCGGAAAGAATATAAAGAGCCAACTCTGCCGATTCTTTACTTAACGGAATTTCGGATGAACTTCCTTCTCTTATTCGGTTTAATTCTTTCTTCAAATTATTCGGAGAAT